>CAZSUN010000044.1:0-29506 GCA_964610045.1 uncultured Sphaerobacteraceae bacterium | reverse complement strand
CTGGAAAACATGGCGAAGCTGCTGGGGTAATCGGACGCGGGCCGGATGCCTGGCGATACTTTCGTCGCCCTTTTACCGCCGATATGGAAGACCTTTCTGGCGCACGATCGAGTATCCCGCCAAAACATTACCTGTACCGGAGAACGGTCTTCCGTGCATGGCATTGCACCTGGCATGACCGGAAGACCATTACCGCGCCGCTGCTTCGACCCGTGTATCGCTCAATCACGAAGGAAGCGGCGCGGAAGGTCTTCCCTACCGAGATCGACCTGCCTGCCTGACGAGGTGCCCGGCCATGTACGGTATGCCGCGCCTATCCAACACCGGCCAATTCGCGTGTTCGCGCCACCACCTCCGCAATGGCGGCCACCGCCTCGTCGATTTCGTCCGCCGAGTTACCGCGACCGACGGTGAGCCGGATGCTGGAGCGGGCCTCCTCGTCGGACAGCCCCATCGCCAGTAACACATGACTCGGTTCCGAGTTGCCAGTGGTGCAGGCGGATCCGGCCGAGGCCGAGACGCCTATCATGTCCAGCCCGAGCAGCACCGTTTCGCCCTGGATGCCATCGATGGAGACATTCAGGTTGTTGGGCAAACGCAACGAGCCAGGCTCGGGACCATTCAGGCGGAGGCCGGGTACCCGATCCCGCAACTGGGTCCAAAGGCGATCGCGCAGATCCGCGGTGTGGATGGTGTAGACATCCCGGAGTTCGTCGGCGCGGCGGAGGGCTTCTGCCAGGCCAACGATCAGCGGCACGTTTTCGGTGCCTCCCCGGCGACCGGACTCCTGGCCACCGCCATCCTGCTGGAACCGGATCGGTGTCCCCTTGCGCACGTAGAGGATGCCGGCGCCCTTGGGCCCGTAGAACTTGTGGGCGGAGAGTGAGAGCAGGTCCACGCCAAGATCGTCGACACCAAGGGGCAAGGTGCCGGCCGCCTGGACGGCGTCGGTGTGAAAAGGGACGCCGTGGTCCCGTGCGACTGCGGCGAGTTCCGCCACCGGCTGGATCGCGCCGGTCTCGTTGTTAACGTACATGATCGAGACCAGGCAGGTCTCCGGCCGGATTGAAGCAGCCAGGTCGGAAGGCGCGACGATCCCATCGGCATCAACCGGGAGTTCCGTCACCGTGAATCCCTGATCGCGCAGGGCATGGGCGGCGTGGAGCACCGCGTGATGCTCGACCGCGCTGACGATCAAGTGCGGGACCGGTCCATTGGGATCAGCCAGGCGCGCCGCCCAGGCGACCCCCTTGAGCGCCAGGTTATTGCTTTCGGTGGCGCCGCTGGTGAAGATCACTTCCGAAGCGCGACACCCGAGCACGCGAGCCACGGTGAGCCTGGCGCGATCGAGTGCGGCGTGGGCGTCCTGCCCGGCGAGGTAGATGCTGGAAGGATTGCCGAAAACGGCGGAGAAATAAGGCAGCATGACGTCGACCACCGACGGATCGGCCGGGGTCGTGGCGGCATGGTCCAGATAGATGGATGGCAATCCGTAGGTCATCGCGAGATGGCTTGCCTGTGTGACGCGCTCAGACGGTGGTGGCGACGGGCTCACCAGCCTCGCGCTGCGGCGAGGTGGTGACGAGATCGGCAAGCGTCTGCGAATCAAGCGAGTCGACAATCGAGTCACGCAGGCGCAGCCAGACCGGGCGGGTCTCACAGCCCTCGATGAGCGGGCAGGTCTGGTCGTCCGGATCTTCGGACACGCAATCCATGGGCGCAATTGGCCCTTCCATCACCCGGAAGACTTCGCCAACCCGAATTTCTTCGGGAGGACGGCCAAGAACGTAGCCACCGTGGGCGCCGCGCTTGCTTTCCACGATACCGGCCCGGCGCAGGGGCGCAATCAATTGTTCGAGGTAGGCCGGCGGCACCGAAGACTCGCGAGCAATGTCCGTGATCGACAGCGGGCCGGACCCATAGTGATGGGCAAGCGCGATCATGGCGCGCATGCCATACTCCCCACGTGTCGAAACCTTCATCGTTGCCTCCTGAATCGGGGTATGTTTCCCCAAGCATTAATGTACGTTCTGGCAATACTCCCGTCAAGTTCGCGAAAACCATCCGATCGGGTGGGTGTCAGTGCCGGCGGGACCAGGACGAGAACGTTTCCGAAATGGCGTCGCGCCACTCGCGGGGGATGCTCCAGGAACCTCCCCCATGCGCGATTTGCCGGTACAGCGATGTGAACCGGTCGGCGGTGAAGATGCCACGGTAGCGGCCGGATTCCGTCACGGGCACCGCCCACCGGTTGCGTCGGTTCATCTGCGACTGGACGTCGAAGATCGAATCATTGACATCCGCCGCCCAGAAGGCCCGGTCCATCACCTCCTCCACGGCACGTCCCCCCATACCGCTGGCGATGCTGTCCAGCAATTGCGACCGCCAGAGCATGCCGACGACCCGCCCGTCGACCGTCACGGCCATGTCGCGGGGGCCGCCGCGAAGGGCAAAGGTCAGCTGCTCGCGGGGACCGATGCCGCCCATGTCCCATAGCGCGTATTGACCAACCGTCAGCCGTTGCATTACCGCCTGGACCCGCTCCGCACGGGCTTCGGCCCAGGCGGCAAACACGATGAACACCCCGAGAATGAGCAGGATGGGATTGCGCTCCCAGGCGCCGATGGCGACGAACACCACCGCAAACACATAGCCGAGTGCCACCGCGATCCGGGTCGCCCGCTCGCGCCCCGCGCCAGGTACGAGGACGGCGCGAAGCATCCTGCCGCCATCGAACGGGAACGCCGGGATCAGGTTGAACAGCATCACGAGGAGGTTGGTGAGCGCCAGATAGCCAAGCATCGATGTCAGGGTGAGGCGCTCAAGGAGATCGTCCGAGGGAAAGACGGCATCGAACCCGGCGATGGTTCCGATGAGCAGCAGCGGAGGCAGCAGGACCATGAACACCGCCAGGTTGGTGGCGGGACCGGCACAGGCGATCAGGAACTCGCTTCGCGGTTGGGCGGGCGCCTGCTCGATCCTGGCGACGCCACCGAACGGCCAGAGGGTGATATCCAGGACGCGAATGCCGCACTGAGTCGCCATCGCGCAGTGACCGAGTTCGTGCACCAGGATCGAGGCGAGCAGCAGCAGCACGAGGACGAGTCCGAGGATCAGCGGCCAGAAACCGCCGCCTGACCCGAATCCCCATTGCCAGATAGCCCAAAGCAGGACGATGCCGAACGTGGGATGCACGTTGACAGCAACACCGTAGATATGACCGATCCTGAGTGTGCGCACCATGCGAGGACCAGACGCTCCGGACTATCCAGGCGATGCCGGCAAAGGCGGACGCCCTCCGGAGCCCGCGAAACGGCGGTGCAATCGGCCTGATCCTGTCATGGTAGCGATCACACCACATGGCGAACAGTGAACGTACACCGACGAACGGCCTGAATTCAGACGGAAATCAGCCACAATCTGCTGGAAGCCGTCAATCCATCCGCATATCCGGTTCCGGTGGTCGCCATTCACAGCCAGGGCATACGGCAACCCGTCTGATCGCGCTTTCGACCGGCAGGTACCCGGTGCTCGCTACAAGCTCAAACCGAGCTCGCTCACGAGATAGTCGCGACTCATGCGAACGCTTTCGAGCGGAGTCCGGCGAGTGTAGTCGAGTTCGATCGTGAGCCAACCGTCGAAATTCGCCTCGCGCAGGATGCGGATGCAGCCGGCGAGATCGACATCGCCCTGCCCAAGTTCCACGAAGTCCCGAATCACCGGCGTCAGCGAATCGGCATCGAACTCGGGTGGGAGGTCTCGATCCCAATCCTTGAGGTGAACGTACTTGATATTGTCGACATACCGCTCGAAGAGGCTGATCTCGGCGCCGGGGATATCGGCGTTGCCCTTGGCGAAGTGGGCGGTGTCGGCAGCGATCCCAACCACGGACGTATCGATATCCGCCATCACGGCATCGATCTCGGCGATCGACTCGACCACGGTGTACACGTGGGGATGCAGGCAAGCCAGCACCCCGAGTTCGCTCGTCCGGCGGCCGATTTCATTCGCTGTGCGGGCGAGCTGTCGCAGTTCATCCGCCGTCGGAGCTTCGGCGCCGCGCCGGGACGGACCCAGCACCATGCGGTCAGCGCCATTTGCCTGCAGGAATTCCGCGATCCGGATGTTGAAGGCGATGACGTCCTCTTCCCGCTCCGGCCGGTGCATGTCGCCCCCGCCATAGAGGGAGATCAACTTCAGGTCGCGGCGTTCGAGCAGGTCCTTGAACTCGGCCAGGCGGCCATCGTAGCGATCGATGACCGAGGCGAAGGTTTCGAAGGCGTGGAACCCGAGATCCTCGATTTCCTCGAGCGCGGATTCGAGATTGGGTTCTCCCCAGGTGATGGTGTGACACGCGACGCGCATTCAAAGTTCCCCTTCGGCCCAGGTAACGGTGTAGGCCAATCGATGCTGATCCCCGGTTCCGGTCTGGCTCGTTGAGCCGTGACGTTCGAGATCGTGCAGAATCCTCCTCCTGCTGGACGACATGTGCCGGCGGGTCGCCGCGACGGATCGCTCCACATCGCCGGCGTCAATCGCGTTCAACATCTCCAGATGCTCCCGATACGAGGCGCCGAGCGTCTCGGTTGACTCTGACTGGAGTTGGCGGGAACTGAGACTGAGGAAGCGGCGCGTCTGATCAGAGACCGGGATCAGGACCTCCATCACCCGGGGCCGCTTCGCCATCGCCCACAGCTGGCGGTGAAAGGCGACATCGAGATCAGCGAACTGGCGAATATCACCAGCCGCCGCCGCGGCCGGCATGCGCTCGACCAGGCGCGATGTCGCAGAGACCTCGTCGTCGGTCCGGACGATGGCAGCGTGGGCGACGAGGCAGGTTTCGAGCAAGTCGCGGATCTCGAAAATCTGGTCGATCTCAAATGTGTTGACCGGACTGACGATGGTGCCGGAGTTGGGTGTGGTAATCACCAGGCCATCGTGACCGAGCTGGCGTAGCGCTTCCCGGATTGGCGAGCGACTGATGCCGAGATCGCTGGACAATCTGGCTTCCACCAGCGCCTGGCCGGGTTCAAGCTCGCCAGTCACGATCAGTTCCTTGAGCGTGTCGTAGGCCCAGGCGCGAAGTGTCCGGTGCGCTGGCCTGGCTTCGGTTGTGATGGCCACGGAGTCCGCCTTTCGCGCGGGTTGCAGGCAAGGAATGGTCCCGCGCAATTCTGGAGGAAAGTGACGGACGTTGCCATGTTGACGGCATACGGTCGATTGTATACCATCCTGACATCCGATCGATCCGCGCGTCTCGCGGACTGGTAACGCCCTCATTCCCGTCGCACGGTACCGCCGCGACGCGGGAAACACGAAAGGATGGTGTGCCTCCAACCTGTATCGTCGGGCCATTCACGCACGTTCCTGCATTCCCGGAGGTTGACCCTGTGTCCATCCAAGACTCGACAGAACCCATTCCAGCCACCCGTTCACGCCGCGACCTGCTGAAACAGGCCACTGCCGTTGCCGCCGCGACTGCCGCTACCGGTGTCGCCGGGGCGAGCGCGCTCGCGGCTCCATCCGGAAGCACGTCGAGCCCAAACCTGCTCGCCCAGGAAGTGACGCTCAAGCTGAATGGACGAACCGGCGCCGAGCAGGAGATGTTCGAGAAATTCATCGCAACATTCTCCGAGAGCCACCCGGAGATCAAGATCGAAGGTGAGTATTTCGCCGGCGCGAACCAGGAGTATTTCCAGAAGGTCGCCGTGCTGTTCGCCGGTGGAAACCCGGGCGATCTCGTCTGGCTCTCGTCGCTCGAGGGCTTCTACGACTATGCCGCCCGGGATTCATTGTTCGCCGTGGACGAACTGATCGCGCGGGACACAATCGACCCTGCCCAGTGGTATCCGGCCGCGTGGGACATGATGGAAGTCGAGGGCAGCCGCTATGCCCTGCCGCTCTGGTCGCACCCATCGATCGTCGGTCTCTACTACAACCAGGACCTGCTCGAAGCTGGTGGAGTCGGAGTGCCGGATGAAACCTGGACCACCGACCAGCTCGCCAGCGCCGCGCAATCGGTCACGAAGTTGAGCGGAAGAACTTACGAGCAGATGGGGTACAACCCGGCCACGCAGTTCTTCAACGGCCTCTCGCAGGTGATCCCCAGTTTCGGGGGCCAGGTCATCTCCGACGACGGCACGAAGATTACCGTCGACACGCCGGAGGCCAAGGCCGCGCTTCAATGGCTGTCAGACCTGTTCGTGACCTCGAAGGTCGCGCCACCGCCGGGCCAGCAGGACATCGGTCAGCTGATGGCGAGCGGTAAGGGCGCGATGGTCGCTGGTGGTTACTGGACTCGCTGGACCGCAGAAGCAACCTGGGAGTTCAATTGGGGCATGGCGCCGATGTCGGTCGGCCCGGCCGGCACCAACGGCTCGATGCTCCAGACCGATGCATTCACCATCTCCTCGGTCTCGGAAAATCCCGAGGCGGCCTGGGAGTTCATGAAGTTCGCCACCTCGTACGACGCCGGCATGATCCTTTGGGACAGCAACTACATTCCGGGATCGCGGCCCGACGTGTGGGAGGATCCGATCCTGACCGAGAACGCGATCCATGCCATCTGGATCAAGGCGATGCAGGAAGCTGCGCCGCTGCGGTACCCGGCGAACTACCGGCTCCGGGAGTTCGAAATCGCGATGGACCAGATATTCGGCAATCTCTGGCTCGGCAACAAGTCGGTCGACGAGGCCGTTGCCGAGGCAATGGCCACCGGCCAGGAAATCATAGACAAACCGATTTCCTGAACCACCCGGGGATGGGCGCCGGATTGCGGCGCCCATCCCATCGCGCGAGCCAGTCCGTACTGACGCCTCCATCCACCCGCGAAGTGAGCAGAAACCGTGGGAATCGCTCTCAGGAACCGGACCCTGCGGCAACAGGAGGAACTGGCGGGATACCTCTTCATCCTGCCAGGCATCCTCGGACTGCTGCTGTTCAGCGCCATTCCGCTGGCGGCAGCGTTTGTCCTCAGCTTCACCGACTACAACATCCTGCAACCGCCGGACTGGGTCGGTCTCCGCAACTACACCTATGCATTCACGGGCGACGACCTGTTCTGGCCGTCGCTGCGCCGCACGTTCTACTTCGTGCTGCTCGACGTGCCCCTTGGGATCACGCTTTCCCTCGCCCTGGCGATCCTGCTCAACCAAAAATTCCGCGGCACCAGCGTGTTCCGCACGATGTTCTTCCTGCCCTCGATCACTCCAGCGGTCGCAGCCATCTTCTTTTGGGTCTGGTTGCTGAATCCATTCTTTGGCATCGTCAATTACGCACTGAGCAAGATCGGCATCCTCGGTCCACTCTGGTTGCAAGGCACCGACTCGGCAATGCCGTCAATCGCGATCATCAGCCTGTGGGCAACCTCCGGCGGGACGCGCATGATCATCCTGCTGGCCGGGCTGCAGGGCATCTCACAGGACCTCTACGAGGCAGCCGAACTCGATGGCGCGGGATCGTGGCGAAAATTCCTGAACATCACGTTGCCGATGCTGACGCCGACCCTGTTCTTCGTGACCGTGCTCTCGATCATCAGCTCGCTCCGCGTCTTTACCTCGGTCTACATCGGCACCGAAGGCGGACCCGCCTACGCGACCTGGGTGTTCAGCTATCACCTCTTCAAGCAGGCATTCCAGTTCTTCGAAATGGGATATGCCTCCGCCCTGGGCTGGATATTCTTCGTGGTGATCATGGGTTTCACCGTCATCCAGTTCCGGCTGCAATCGAAGTGGGTTCATTACGAGGAGCGCACCTAGATGGCCAACCAACCTCCTCCCCACCCCCGGCTGACGCGGAGACGCGTGATGCCGGCCATCATGCGAACCCTTACCTACCTGCTCTGCATCTTTCTCGCCGTGGCCTTTTCGGTCCCGACCTACTGGGCGGTCACCAGTTCGTTCAAGACCGTGGCCGAAATCCAGCAACTGCCCCCGATCTGGATTCCGGAAACGTGGCACTGGGAGAACTACAAGCGCGTCTGGGAACTGGTTCCCTTCGGGCGCTTCTTCCTGAACACGGCGTACGTGACCTTCGCGGCGAGCACCGGCCAGGTGCTGACCGCGGCCATTGTCGGATACGGTTTCGCAAGGTTCCGGTTCCGCGGTCGCGAAGTATTGTTCCTGGCGATCCTCGGTACGATCATGTTCCCGACCGAACTGACAATCATCCCAACCTTCATCATGTTCAAGGAAGTCGGTTGGATCGATACCTTCTGGCCGCTGATCGTGCCGTACTGGTTCGGTGGCGGCGCGTTCTTCATCTTCCTGTTCCGGCAGTTCTTCCGGACCATCCCGGAGGAACTCCTGGAAGCGGCCCGGCTCGACGGTGCGGGATACTGGCGGGTGCTCTGGCAGATCGTCGCCCCGCTGTCGAAACCTGCCTTCGCCTCAGCGGCGATCATCGCCTTCCTGGCGCACTGGAACGACTTCTTCAATCCGCTGATCTTCCTGAGCAGCCCGGACAAGTTCACCCTCTCGCTCGGCATCCAGGCGTTCGCAACCGGTGGAGTGGGACTTACCCCGGAACCGCGCGATCACCTGCTGATGGCGGCGACGGTGATGATGACCCTGCCAGTCGTGCTGATCTTCTTCATCGGACAGCGATACTTCATCCAGGGAATCGCCACATCGGGTCTCAAGGGTTGAGACCCGGTATCATCCAACATGGGAAGGAACACCATTCGATGGATATCCGGCAAGTGGTCTTCAACGGACCACACGATGCGGTGCTGGCCGACCAGACACTCGACACCGCAGGTCTCGGTGCAACCGAAATCGTGGTACAAACCGAGGCGTCGCTGATCAGCCAGGGCACGGAGGGAGCGGCCTACCAGGGACTCCTGATGCCGGGCGGCGCCGAGCAACGGTATCCGCAATCTCCGGGCTATGCGAACGTGGCGCGGGTGATCGAGGCGGGTTCGGAAGATGGTCCGTTCACGGTTGGCGACCGGGTATTCTCCATGTCGCGCCACACGTCACACGCCCGGATCGACACCGCCAACTCGCTCTGCGTGCTGGTGCCGGCGTCGCTGCCATCCCATATCGCGGTCTTCGCCCGGCTGGCGATGGTCTCGATGTCAACGCTCCGGACGTCGACCGCCCGGCTCGGCGACAACGCCGCGGTGGTCGGTCTCGGGTTGGTCGGGAACCTGGCCGCCCAACTCTGCCAGATCGCCGGATTCGCCACCACCGGCATCGACCTGATCCCGTGGCGCTGCGACCTGGCGCGCGCATGCGGCATTGCCAACGTGCTGCAGGCGCCTGGCGAGGACGAATTGAAGCCGGTGAACCAGGTGGTGATCGAAGCAACCGGCACCGTCCCCGGCGCCATGACGGGAGTCAAATTGGTGCAGCGGCACGGCGAACTCTCGCTGGTCGGCAGCCAGTGGGGCGTTGGCACCCAAAACACCGACGCCCTGCGGTTCCTCGGCACCATCTTCGAGCAGTACGTCCACATCCGCAGTGGGTGGGAATGGCAACTGCCGATCCTGCCGAACTCGACCAGCGTCAGTTCGCTGGTCCACAACGCGCAGTCGATCCTGGGCTGGTTGGACAGTGGCCGTTTGCAGGTTGAGCCCATGCTCTCGCACCTGGTACGCCCGGAGGAAGCGAACACGGTCTACGGTGAAATGGTTGCCAACAAGGACCGGTACCTGGGAGTCGTCTTCAATTGGCAGGAGTAACCCGGCACGCTCGCTCCGGCCGATGCAGGCCACACTACGGCGTGTTCCAGAACGAACGCGATCGTGCCAGCTTCGCCACCGGCGCACACGCGCTGGCGGCGGTGCTGCGTCCGGTCCTCGGAAGCACGGGCAGATGCGTGGTCGTCGAGGGCATGTCCGGAACGTCGAAACCTGAATCGCTGACCGACGGCGCGACCATCGCCACGCGCGTGACAGGGATTCCGGGGCGATTGTCCAATACCGGAGCCATGTTCCTGCGCGGCCTGCTGCAAGAAGTTGAACGCGAAGCTGGCGATGGCGCCACCACGACGGCCGTCATGTTCGACGCGATGCTCCGCGAAGGGCAACGTGCAGTGGCAGCAGGGTTCGACTCTGTGGTGATTCGCCGTCACCTTCTGCAACTCGCGACAGCAGCGGAGGACATCCTGGAGTCCCAACGCCGGATGCCATCCGGCCAGGATGATCTGGCTCGAGTTGCCACCGGGGTATGTGGCGATGCCAGGATCGCATCCGCGATCGGCGAGGTGATCGCAACGTATGGCCCGGAATGCCTGATCGAGGTGCGGCCAGACCGGCATGGCGACGGGCCAGTCACCTGGCTGGACGAGCCGTATTGGCCAACAACATCACTCGGCGGATCGCTGGTACTGGATCACCATGGTCTGCGGCGCGATCTTCGGGCTTGCGCCGTGCTGCTCTCCGATTGCGCCATCGAACGACCGGACGCTGCCATCGCGATCGTGGCCGCAGCGAAGGCGAGCGGCGCCAGTTCCCTCCTCGTCATCGCGCGAGCGCTTTCATCGGCAGCAGCCGGAGTGCTGGCCGCCAATGCCAGCCAGGATTTCGCGATCGCCGCGGTGAAAACGCCGGGGTCGCTGCCGAAGGAGCAATACGACGTTCTCACCGACCTGTCCATCATGACCGGGGGACGGATCCTGCTCCAGGCCGCGCAGCCAGGCCTCACTGGACTTCGTCCGGAAATGCTCGGGCAATGCCGCCGGGCGTGGGTCGCGGGAACGCATTTCGGCATCTTCGGCGGCAACGGCGCCAGCCAGGCGATCCGCCAGCACATCCGGCACCTGCGACACCGGCGCGCGACAGTCGATGACCGGGAACAGGAAAAGCAGGTTGCCGAACGACTGGCGCGCCTCACCAACAAGGGAGCGATCGTGTGGGTGAACGCCGCCACTGACCGGGACCGCGAACGTCTGGAGCATCTGGCAGCACGGGCAATCCGGGTGACATCGGCTGCCGCCAGCCTCGGCATCGTGCCCGGTGGCGGCAGCGCGTACCGGACATGTGCCGAGCGCCTGGAGCGGCAGGGTGCAACCGGATGCGATCCAGAGGAGCGTGCGGCGTTGCGGATCCTGAGGTCGGGCTTGCTTGCCCCTTCAATCGCCATCGCCGACAACCGCGGCGAAGCGTCATCTGAACAAACTCCTCTTGACTCCGCGCAGGTCGCGAGCACTGCGGTTCGCCTCGCCGCTCACGGTGTTGCACAGGCGCTCACCATCGACGCGTTCGTCCTGCGCAAGTCTCCGGCGCGGGCGACCACGCGATGACAGCCGCACCGTTCCCGATCCTCGCGATTGCTTCCGGTAGCGACGCGGCCAACCGCCCGATCGCGTTCGCGACCGATCAGGCCGGCATCCTGCGCCGGGACGACGCCTCTGGCCGGCACATCCGCGTCCGGCACACCGGCATCGCAACGGCAATCGCCATGTCACCACGTTTCGCGACCGACGGTCTGGTGGTGGCTGGAATCGACGGCAGCGTATCCATTTCCCACGATGCGGGCGAGACGTGGACCGACTCGCCTGTTCCCGGCCTGGCCTCGCCGGTCGCAGCGATTGCCATCAGCGGGTTCGCGGCCGGAGGACCGATAATCCTCGTCGCCGCCCTCGAAGACGGGGTATTCCGGCGCGATCCGGACGGGCGATGGCACCCGTCGAACACCGGTCTTTACTTGTGCCGGACGAACGTCGTGCAGTTCGACGAATCCGGCTCGGTCTGGCTCGGGACCGATGGCGGGCTGTTCCACAGCCCAATCAGTGGCCGTACCTGGCGCGACGATCTTGCGGCAGACATCGACGCAGAGGTCACCGCCATTGCCGTGGCGGGTGATGTCGTCGCCTTCGGCAGCGGAAACGGGGCCATTTGGTGTCTGTGCCGCGGTTCAGGGGACCTGTTCCAGGTTGGGGTCGCCACACATGACACGGAGGTCCTGGCGCTCGATCTGACGCCGGAACAGACCGGCGTGAGGCACCTCACGGCAGTCTCCACCGATAAGGTCTGGTGCTGGCAAGTGTCATGCGACACGCCTGGTCCAGCGGAGTTGGCCTGGACTCAGCACCTGCCAGGTGATGTCACCTGCGCGTCCTTCCACGGACCCTCGCAGCGTCGGACGATGCTGCTGGGCAGGGCGAACGGCGCGATCGACCGTGTCATGCCTGGCCCGGGTGATGTCCGGTAGTGGCTAATCCTCTGTCGCTGCCGACCCACGCCAACTCCCTCCCTGCAGTACGCATCAGACCTGGCGGGTGAAGGCGGGAATCTGCCGCCAATAGCGGTCGACGATGACCGCCAGCGCCAGGAAGACGACCAACGCCACGGCGGTTCCCGGCTCGTCAGGGAGGGTGTCGATGCAGAAGGCGACCAGCACGATCGCGCAGGTGATGATGGCGAGGGAGACGATGAACCGGTTGGCGCCGGTTTCCGGGATGAGCCGCAGATGCGCGAATCCGACCATCATGAAGATGATCAGGGCGACGACGCTGCCGATCGAGGCGACCGCTGACAGATCGAACAGCATCGTGAGGATGCAGACGATGATCGTCGAGAGGGCGGTGCCCAGGTTGCCACTCTTGCCGGCCTGTTTCCCGAAGATCGCGGGGATCTGGCCGATCTTGGCCAGGTACGAGATGACGCCGGTGGTGGCGAAGAACTGGGAGTTCACCGCGGACGACGTCGAGAAACAGGCTGTAATCGTCATGATGACGAACCCCGCACTGCCCAGAATGGGTTCCGCGGCCTTGGCGATCGCGGTATTGCCCGAAGCGATCACCTCGGGCAGCGGCAACATGCCATACACCCCCAGGGCAATTGCCACGTACAAGGCCGTGGTGATGATCAGCGACAGGTACATGGCCCGCGGCAGATCCCGCTCGGGGTTCTTGAGATCGCCCGCCGAAAACGCCACGATGGCGAAGCCCAGGAAGGCGAAGAAGGTCAAGGCGACGCTCGAAATGATCGACGAAACACCGGGATAGTCGTCGGGTGACAGCAGCGACCAATCCGCGTTGCGGATGGTGATGAAGGCGAATCCGCCGAGCAGGACCACGACCGCCCAGACGATCGCCGCCTGCACCCTGGCGACACCCGCGCGATTCGCTTCCAGGTTGAGCAGCGCCATCACTACGATGATCACCAGGGCCAGCAGCTTCGTCGCCTCCTCGGCAACGTCGCCGCCGAAGAACAACTCGCCGGCGTAACTCCCGAACGACAGCGCGACCATCACGGTGATGATCTGGCCGACGAGATAGAACAACCACGATGTGCTGCCGGTCAGGTGTCCGTTGCCAAACCCCTGGACCAGGTACTCGATGGTGCCACCTTCCGACGGGTAGCGCGCGCCGAGCTTGACGAAGGAATAACCTTGCAGGATCGCGACGAGCCCGGCGATCAGGAAGGAGAGCCAGACGGCGGTGCCGGCGATGGTCCCTGCCTCGCCGAGCAGGGCGAAAATACCAGCCCCGACCATCGAGCCGACACCCAGGAATGCCGCCCCCATCATGCTGATCTTGCCGTGCCCGCTTTCGTTTTCCACGGTCATGGTCCTCCGCACTACGTCCGGGCTCAAGGCAACCCGGTGGCCTCGCCCAACCCCATCCATCCGCGAGTTCGATCCGGCGGTTCAGCCGGCCACGACCTGCGTCCCCTTGCGCCCTTCCACGATTTCGGCAATGTCCTGGAGTGCGCCGATGGCCGCCCGGCTGCCGGTTGCGCTGGCGAACTGGACCGCAGCCGCGACCTTTGGCCCCATCGACCCCGCGGCGAAGGCATGCCGGCTGAGATCGTCGACGGTAACCTGCCCCAGCATCTCCTGTTCCGGCGTCGCCCAGTTCACGTAGACGCCTTCGACATCGGTCGCCATCACGAACAGGTCGGCGCCCAGCTCCCGGGCAAGCAACTCGCTCGCAAGGTCCTTGTCAATCACCGCCTCGATGCCACCGAGTGTCCGGGGCTCGCCTGGTGCGTAGGACGCGGGGATGCCGCCCCCACCGGCGCAGATCACAACCGTGCCCCGCTCCAGGAGCCACGTAATCGGCCTGAGCTCGAAGATGCGCTTCGGCAGGGGAGAGGGGACGACCCGGCGCCAGTTCGGGCCATCCGGCCGGAACACCCAATCCTTTTCCGCCGCCAGGCGATCGGCCGCGTCACGGTCATAGACTGGACCGACGAATTTGGTCGGGTCGGAGAACGCCGGATCAGCCGGGTCGACTTCCACCATAGTGAGCAAGGTTGCCAGTGGAACGTCGGCCGGGAGCACATTTCCGAGCTCCTGTTCGAGCATGTAGCCAATCATGCCCTCGGTCTCCGCGCCGAGAACGTCAAGCGGATACGGATCAACGTCGGCATAGGCGTGCGCCTGCAACGCGAGGAGCCCGACCTGCGGCCCATTGCCGTGGGTAATGACGAGTTCGTGGCGTTCCGCAACCGGGGCCAAGGCCCGTGCAGCAACCTGACAGTTTGCGCGCTGAATATCGGCCGTCATCGGTTCGCCCCGTTTCAGGAGCGCGTTTCCTCCCAATGCCACGACTACCCGCATCGCTGTTTCCTTCCACACTTCACGGTCATCAACACGCGACGTAGGACACGCCGCGCAACGGCGGTTCAAGTCGTGGCCGTTAGTGGTGGCCGCGTCTCCGTGTCTTCATCATCGACAGTCGCTTCGCCCGGCGCGATCCTGTCCATCTTGAATCCGATAAATCCGTACACCAGCGAAAGGATCGGGTTGATGATGTTGAAAAAGCAATACGGAAGGTATTCGAATGTGGAGATCCCCAACACGCCCGCGTGAAAGGCCCCGCACGTATTCCACGGAATGAGCACGGACGTGACGGTGCCGGAATCTTCGACGACCCGCGAAAGCACCCAGGGCTGGTAGCCGCGTCGCTGGAATTCGAGGCGGAAGGTGCGAGAAGGGAGCACGATGGCGATGTACTGGTCGGCCGCAATCACGTTGAGGCCGAACGCGGTGCCGACCACGGTCGAGACCAGTGCCCCACCCGACTTCGCCTTGCCCAGCACACCGCTGACCAGCTTGTTCAGCGAGCCGGTTTGCTCCATGATCGCGCCGAATCCGAGCGCTCCCAGGATCAGCCAGACGGTCGAGAGCATACCGCTCATCCCGCCTCCGGAGAAAAGCGTGTCGATCTGCTCGACACCGGTGGAGGAAGAGAATCCGGTTGCCATGGAGGCATAGATTGCCTTGAGGGCAGCCAGCGGGTCGCTGAGATCCGGGTCACCTGCGAACTGAATGACCAGATCATGCTGGAGAAAGACCGCGAGCACGCCCGAGAACAGGGCGGTAAGGAAAATGGCCAGGAATGGCGGGAAGCGCACAAGGCTCAGGACGATCAGCATCGCCAGTGGGAGCAGGCAGAGTGCGGAAATGTTGTACTCCGCTCCAAGTGTTGCCCGCGCCTGGTCCACATTCATGGCTGTTGACGAGATTTCCGCGTTCATGCTGATGACCTGGAAAATCACCAACGACAGGACGAGACTTGGCCCCACGGTCCAGAACATGGTGCGAATGTGCTGCTGGACCGTGTGGCCGCCGACCAGGGTCGGAACGAGGATCGTGGTTTCCGACAGCGGCGACATCTTGTCGCCGAAGTAGGCACCGGAGATTGCAGCGCCGGCCGCGATCTCCGGTGACAAGCCCATCACCTGGGCGATACCGACGAAGGCGACGCCCAACGTGCCGGCGGTCGTCCAGGAACTACCGGTAACGGACCCGGTGATCGCACAAATCAGCACCACCGCGGCGTAGAACCAGCTAGGGTTAAGCAGGCGAAGGCCGAGGTCGACGATTGTGGGAATGGTGCCGGCCATGTTCCACGTGCCGATGAGCGCGCCGACCGCGAGCAGGATGAAGATCGCCCCCATCGCGGTCGATATCCCGCCAACCACCGCATCGCTGACGGCAGGGTACGAGTGCCCGTTCTTGTGCGCGATCAACGCGGCGACGGCAGCGGATGTGAAAATGGCGACCTGGAGCGGACCTCCTGTCGAGTCCAGCCCGAACAGGTAGACGGACAGGGCAATGAGCGCGATCAGCGTCACCACCGGGATGAGCGCATCGAGCATGCTCGGTGGCGTTACCGTTGCCCCTGATCCAGGCTCGTCTGGAACCTGCTCGGACATGGCGAGTGCCTCCCGGTGTGTATCCCGGCTCTAGCCTGCGAGGGTCGCGACGAGAATGGCCTTGATCGTGTGCATCCGGTTCTCGGCCTGATCGAACACGATCGAGGCCGGGGACTCGAAGACTTCCTCGGTCACCTCCA
This sequence comes from uncultured Sphaerobacteraceae bacterium, assembly GCA_964610045.1. Lineage (GTDB taxonomy): Bacteria > Chloroflexota > Chloroflexia > Thermomicrobiales > UBA6265 > JACCYX01. Next base: position 13,255 of record CAZSUN010000044.1, on the reverse strand, counting down.
TGCACTCCAGGCCAAACTGTTCGAAAATCTCCTCGCCAACCTTCGTGTCCCGATTGTGGAACGCGGGGAGGCAGTGCATGAACCTGACATCGGGATTCGCGGTACGCTGCATGACCCCGGCGTTGATCTGGTACGGCAGGAGCAGGTCGATGCGCTGCTTCCACACCTCATGCGCTTCACCCATCGACACCCACACATCCGTGTGCAGGAAATCAGCTCCCTTCACCCCTTCGCCAACGTCCTCCGTGACCGTGATCCGGGCGCCGGTCTGGGAGGCACGCTGCTGCTGAGTGGCGATGAAATCCGCGGCCGGCCAAAGCTCCTCCGGTGCGACGATTCGCACGTCCATCCCGAGCATGGCGCCCGTTTCGAGGAGCGACCGGCCCATGTTGTTGCGGGCATCGCCGAGGAACGCGTAGGCGACCTGCTCGAGCGGTTTCGTGGCATGCTCCCGCATCGTCAGGACATCGGCCAGCATTTGGGTCGGGTGGAACTCGTCGGTCAGGCCGTTGTAGACGGGCACTCCCGCGTAGGTTGCCAGGATCTCGACGAGTTCCTGGGAGAACCCTCGATACTCGATGGCATCGTACATCCGCCCGAGCACGCGGGCCGTGTCCTTCATCGACTCCTTGTGGCCGATCTGGGATCCTTCCGGACCGAGATAGGTGACGTGCGCACCCTGGTCGTAGGCCGCAACCTCGAACGCACAGCGCGTGCGCGTCGACGTCTTCTCGAAGATCAGCACGATCTCCTTTTTCGTCAGACGCTGTTTTTCCGTCCCGGCCTTCTTTTCCGCCTTGAGCGTGCTGGCGAGATCGAGCAGGCCGATGAATTGCTCTTTGGAAAGCTGGCCAACATCAAGCAGGTCCTGACCCTTCAGGAACCCCGGTACCTCATTGTCCATGCTGAATTCTTCCTCATGATCTCCGTATCCAACCGACACCACCAGATGGGCATCGGTCAACCGATTGCCGCCGCGGCGGCCAGGGTTACCGCGCAGAGCACTGTCAGGATGGCGAGCAGCGGCCAGACGAACTTCCACCATGTCCCGTAGCCGACACGGGCAATGGCGAGACCGCCCATCACCACGGCCGAGGTCGGCGTGACGAGGGCGACGAGCCCGCTCCCGAACTGGAAGGCGCTGACCACGAGTTCTCCGGCGACCCCGGCGAAGGCAGCGAGCGGCGCCATGATCGGCATCGCCACAGTCGCCAGGCCTGAACTCGACGGGATCAGGAACGAAAGCGGAATGAAGAGCGTGAAGAGGAGCATGACGAAGCGCGCACCGCCAAGATCCGCGACCGCCTCCTCCGCCCAGTGGAGCACGGTATCGGTGATCTTCCCGTTGTTCATGATGACGGTGATGCCGCGAGCCACGCCGATGATGAGCGCAACGCCGAGCAGGTCGCGGGACCCGTCGATGAACGAACCAGTCAGCTCGGTTTCTGACAGGCCGCCGATAACGCCGACGATAACGGCGAAGAGGAGGAACGAGGCCGTCATCTCCGGGAACCACCACCACAGGGTGGGGAGCGCGATTCCCATATCCTCCCAGGGGATCACACCGTAGACCATCACCAGGAATGCCAGGAGGAAGAGAACGAGCACGAACCTGCGACGCCCCGTTAGATCCCCGAAGTCATCCGACGACTGCTGGGACAGGAACCGCTTCTCGTTCTCTTCCTTTTGGGCGTAGACGAACGATTTCGACGGGTCAGCCTTGACGCGCTCGGCGTAGCGCATCATGAAGACGATGCCGATGGCCAGGCCCAGGATGAGCACGATCAGGCGGAGCCAGAGGCCATCGCTGATCGAGACGTCGGCGAACCCCGACGCGATGCCGGTGGCAAACGGATTGACCGTGGAACCGAGGACGCCAATACCGGCCCCGAGCAGGATCACCGCCGCCCCGGTCAGGGCGTCGTAGCCGGCGGCGATCATCACCGTCACGATCAGGGGATAGAAGGCAAGGGTTTCTTCGGCCATGCCGTAGGACGTACCGCCGAGCGCGAAGATCCCCATCAACACCGGGATCATCCACTTCTCACGCCCCTGCATGCTGGCCACGACGCGGGCAATGCCGGCGTTGATGGCGCCGGTCTTCATCGTGACGCCGAGGAATCCGCCGATCACGAGAATGAACAGGGCAACGTCGATCGCGCCGAACAACTCGCCCGTATTCCAGTAGCTGATGTTCCCGGTTTCGTCCTGGATACCGTAGAAACCGTTGATCGGCGCCTTGATCGAATCGAGCAGGATTTGCTGAGGATCGTGTTCGATTTCCTGATAGGTGCCGGGGAGTGGTTCGCCATCCTGATTGTATTCGTAGGTGCCCGACGGCACGACCCAGGTAGCCGCCGCCACGAGAACAATCAGGATGAACAGGATCGTGTAGGCACTTGGAAGCGCAAAGGATCTCTTCCGGTGGCCTTCTTCCCGATCGGCTGGTTGAAGGGCTTCGGTCTGTGACATCTCGTCATCTCCGTGCGGTCGAAACAGGACTCAGCAGGATCGCACTACAGCTGGTCGATCCTGAACTGGATCACGGCTTCGATTCGCTCGAGCAACTGGACCAGGATCAGCAAACGCTGCCGGTCGGCATCGTTGGAGGTATCGGCGGCGGCATCCTCGGTCGAGTCGATGGCGTCCTGCAACTGGTCGCGTGCTTGTTCCAGGGTCGCTTTCGCCTGCTCGCCCTCCTGCGTGGCCGCGTCAATCCACAACTGCTGGACCTGCTCGATCGCGCTCTTCACGTCGGGCGGGGTGATGCTGTTCGCGGCGGCGATCGAAAGGGTGACATCGACGCCAACTCCAGACGGCGCCGAAACCAGCGACTGCGCCGAAAGCTCGGCAATCCCCTCGCGCTGCCGCCCTGCATACGTTCGATCGTCGGCCCCCGCGGCCAGCAAGGCGATGATCCCCACGCCCGCCAGAATGCCGGCGACCCATGCCCATACCTTCATTGACGTGCCTCCAAGCCTAGATCGGGTCGCGCTGGAACGGGCAGGTCATGCAGTGTCCGCCGCCGCGTCCCTTCCCGAGTTCGAATCCCTGGATCGGCAGGACTTCGATGCCAGCCTCGCGCATCTTCGCGATGGTGTAGGTATTGCGCTCGTAGGCCACCACCACACCCGGTTCGAGCGCAACGGTGTTGTTGGCGTCATCCCACTGCTCGCGCTCTGCCTGGTACTTGTCGCCACCGGTCTCGATGACCCTGAGCTTCTTCACGCCGAGCGCGTCCTGGACGGCGCCAAGGAAGTCCGGCTCCTCGGTGACGTGGAAATCACCCGGCTTGCTGCCAGGCCGGAGACTGATGGCGCGAATCTGGCTGACGACCGAGGGATAGGCCGTCACCACATCGCGATCGAGCATCGTGAAGACGGTGTCGAGGTGCATGTGGGAGCGATCCTTGCCCATCACGCAGGCGATCACGCGCTCGGCTGAACCCGCCTCAAACAGGGCGCGCGCGATCTCCTCGATCATGCGGCCCTGGGTGCGCTCGCTCATGCCGATCAGGACAGCGCCATTGCCAATAGGCTGCACGTCGCCGCCTTCGAGCGAGGCGCGCCCAAAGTCGGCCACGTTGAAGCGACCCTCGTCGCCCAATTCCGGGTACCACCAGTTGAAATCGTCATCCCGGAACATCGGGTGGTAGCGATAGATCGCGAGGACGTTGAGCGACTCGCGTCGCCGGGCCGGCCAGTACATCGGGTTGACGGCAACGCCGTTGTAGATCCAGCACGAGGAATCCCGCATGAAGAGCGTGTTGGGCACCGGCGGCAACACGAACGTTTCGAAGTCGTCCAGCGCCGCCCCGATCAGGGACACCTTTGCCAGCTTCCCGAAGTCAAGGCCGGTCTCCTCGACTGTCAGCCCCCCGATCAGGTGCCTGGCCAGTGTGGTGGCGTCGAGGCTGGCCAGGTAGTCGCGAACCTCATCGACGATGGACCAGCCGACGGTGTAGGGAGAGGCGACATACTCGATGATCTTCGTTCGCGCTTCGTCGCTGGCGGCCAGCGTCTCGGCGAGCATGTCCTGGACGTAGTAGACCTCGACCCCGCGCCCACGCATCAGGGCGACGAAGGCGTCGTGCTCGCGCTGCGCCTGCTCGACCCAGAGCACGTCGTCAAAGAGCAATTCGTCGTGGTTCGTTGGCGTCAGCCGCTGCAAACTGAGATCAGGCCGATGCACCAGGACTTTCCGTAACTTCCCGACTTCGGAGGAAACACCGAACGCTGTCATTCTGGCCAACTCCTTCCAGGAACGCGCCGAACGCCGACAACTCCGGCCAGCCACGATGGCGCATTCCCACCTGGTCTTTCGTCGAACGCGTCACTCACGTTTCACCGCCATCCAGGCGCTGGGACCTGGAACCACCATCCGGGTATTGATATAGATACGTCCGACCAGCGACGCACTCCTCGGTTCACGGAATCGCGATGGTCAGGCACGATGTGGACTGCGCGATCGAGCCAACATCGTGGGCAACAGGTCCAGTTTCGCCAAGGTCCGGGCGTAGCGTCATGGTCCGAAAGGCGTAATCGGGTTGATGTGAACGATTATGCTCAACCAGGAATACTAAAGAAACATGAAACCACGATAAGGCTTCGACGCAGGCAGATGATGAAACCCTGATCAAATGAATGTTGTCTCTCGTTAACGTTGCGGAGCCGATGCCACTGACCTGGCGAATGCCCTAGCTTTCCCAACGATGGTCGAGGACGACCTGCCCCAATGGCACGCGTTTTGCCTGGCCGTGCAGGCCGGACAACCAGGCCTCCTCAAGTCGCAATGCCTGGACTCTCCCCAACCTGAGTGCGAACAAATTTGCTGATCGGGTGCCAGCCCAGGAGTCGACCTACCCCTGGCTGCACACGAGCAGGCGCGCGGTACTGGCGGAGAGGCGTATCGCCCCAGCAGATGAGGCAAGGCTCGTGGCGACCAAGGTCCCGACGACCTCCACGCACCTTCTGGATACATCAAATGCCGATGATCAGGGTGGCGCGATGCCTGTCAGTTCCTCACTGTCTGACGGACGATGGCGAAGTACGCTACTATACACAAGGTCGCAAATGGCCTGGTCGAAAGGAATAGCCGGTCATAGTTGCGGGCAGCCCAAACACCGGGTGAGTGTGCCCTCGTAGCTCAACGGATAGAGCGCTTGTCTTCGGAACAAGAGGTTAGGGGTTCGAGTCCCTTCGAGGGTACCAGGATTCGTTGATATGCCGGGGTATTATCGGTCAGTCTGACCAGTATGCCCCGGTTTTCCGTTGATGCGCGGCATCTGCGTGGCACCGCCGAGGGGAATCCAGCCCCATCGGTCGGACCCGGATTCGTGGACCACGTTGATGCACGGGTGCAGGGCTCGCTCCCCCGCGCGATGTTCCTGGCTGCTGCCGCGAATCGAGCACAACCCCTCGTCTGTTGGGATCCGGACTTCCTGTATACTTTCTCGTCGGTACGGACGGTCCTTCTGGACAAACGTCTTTGGTGACTGGGTCCCCGATCGGCGCGCGTGGAGCCGGTATTGGCGAATGTGAAGCGAATTGGCTCATGAACACAGCCTTGCCCATGCAGGGTCTCAAGTTGCATGCACCAAAGATTCGCGGCCGGCACATCACGCGCCGCAGGCTGATTCAGCAGATCGACTTTGATTCCGACCGTTCGCTGTTGATCGTCAGTGCCCCAGCTGGGTATGGAAAATCCACCGCCGTCGCCCAGTGGGTGAGTCTCCAGGAACTTCGTTCTGTCTGGCTGACCGTCGATCGCCGGGACCGGAGTCCGCATGGGTTCCTCACGTTGCTCGCCGAGGGACTACGGGAGGTGGATTCCGACCTCGTTCCCGTCACGTTCTCGATCCTGGGCGGCGGGTACGACTCCCACGACACGCTGCTTCAGGCGCTTCTGGAAGATCTCTCCCACGCCGACGAGCCAGTCATCATCGTCGTGGACGACTTCCACCTCATCGAATCCCCCGAGATCAATGCCGTCATCGCGGAGTTGTACAGGAAGCTCCCGTGGCAAATTCGGCTGGTGCTCATCACCCACAAAACGCCAGCCTTGCCCCTGGCCCGGCTGCGCGCAAGCGGCGAACTGCTCGAACTCGGTGCGACCGATCTGCAATTCGATCGCGACGAAACGGCGGAGTTCCTCACATCCCGAGGACACAACCTCACGGACGAAGAGCAGGAACGCCTGTTCGTCACAACCGAAGGCTGGATCGCCGCATTGAATCTGGCCAGTATGGCCATCAAGCGGCTGCCGGAGCGAGAGACGGCCGATGCGGTCGCAAGCATGGAGACATCCGACCTGCCATGGTTGAGTCATTACCTGTGGCAGGAAGTGATCGATCAGGTATCCGGCGAGATGCAGGCGTTCCTGTTCCGCGTGTCGATCCTGGACAAGTTCACCGAGGATCTCTGCAACTCCACACTCCGAAGCCAGGACGCGGCACGGTGGATCAGACTCTGCGAAGAAGAGAATTTGTTCATCTCGAGTGTCGGCACGAACCGGATCTGGTTCCGCTTTCACCCATTGTTTCTTACCGTGCTTCGCGAACAACTCGAACAGAAGTACTCCCGGTCCCAAATCAGGCAGCTTCACGCGCGCGCCAGCCGGTGGTACCAAACCCACGGATTCATGCAGCTTGCCGTTCGTCATGCACTTGCGGCAGGAGACATCGAGCAAGGCGCGGCCATGCTCGAGGAGAGTACAACTCCGCTCTTCGAGACCGATCAGAATGTGGAACTGCATTCCTGGCTCAAGGACATCGACACTTCGGTCCTCGCTGACAACCCACGCCTCGCGTTCTACCTGGCCTGGTCGCAACTACGACTGGGCTACTGGAGAGAAGCCGAACGCACGATTTCCATCGCGGAGTCCGCATACAACAAGACGATGGACTCGTCCGGATCGGGATGCGTCGAGCTCTGGCGAGCGCTTTCCACCTGGAGGGCCGGGCAGAACCAGTCAGCGATATGCCTCTATCGCAAAGCGCTGGAACATCTCTCGGAGGAGCGGGCTACTGAGCGGGCGCTGGCCTCGATAGGTCTGGGTATGGCGTACTCCTATCACGGCGATGTGACAAGCGCACAGCACACGTTTGCCACAATACGGCTCCAAACGAGACCGCAGGAAAATCCCTGGCTGTGGCAACTGGAGGCGGTCCATTCTGGCTACGTGCTCTTCCTGCAAGGCGAGCTCAAGTCAGCTGCCCAGGTTATCGGCGGAGCAGTCGCACAGACCAACGACCGTTCGACCCAGGTGTGGATCCAGGCCGCCAGGATCTACCTGGGGCTCATTGCCATCGAACAGGATCGGCTTGACGACGCCGAGATGCACTTGCAGGACGCGGAGCGTCGATGCCAGACCGTCGGCGGTGCCACCTGGCGGGAACGGGTCCTGATTGCCCGTGCCAGGCTCCTGCGGGCCCAGGACAAGAAGGACCAGGCATTCGAGACCCTTCGTCACGCGATCGACAACTCCGCCGCCGGTTACCTGACCCTGCAACTCCGGGAGGCGCGCGCGATCGAAGCCGAGATGGCCATTTCCAGCCACCAACTAGCGCTCGCGGAGCGGTGGCTGGAATCGTCGCACCAAAGTCCCGACGATATTCCTCCGTTCGAATACCAGGCAGAGCTTCTTGTCTCAGCCCGGTACTTGATCGCTGCCGGGAGGGCTACGGAAGCGATCTCACTCCTGGCACGACTGCGCGACGACGCTGTTGCATCCGGGAGACAGGGCCAGGTCATCGAAGTCGGCGTGATCACCGCCCTTGCTCTCAGAGAAACCGGTGACATGGCAGGCGCGATTTCGTGCCTGCAAAGCACGGTAACACTCGGATCTCAATTGGGATTCGTCCAGGTATTTCTCAAGGATTGGGAATCCCTGGCCCCACTCCTGCGCAACATTGCGCAACGGGAGCGAACACCCGGTTATGCGACCTCCCTGGTCGAACGGCGGGATGGACCGCTTACACCGTCCAGCAGCCCGGATCCTGGAGGAGTGGACGGTATCAGTCCCCGCGAGGTGGAAGTACTTCGCCTGGTTGCCCTGGGCAAGTCCAATCGCGAGATCGGCCTGCACCTCTTCATCAGCGAGAAGACGGTCAAGAAACACGTCAGCAACATCATGGCGAAGCTCGGCACGTCAAACCGCACGCAGACCGCAGACCTGGCCAGGCACCTGAATCTGGTCTGACGTGATCGTCAGTTTTCACACCGGCTTCCTCAATGACCCCGGTCAACGCAGGTGATGCATTTCCATGCGCGGCGGCGGCGAGCCGCCGCCGCGGACCGAGACATGTGGCCGGTGACACGATGACATTCGTGCTTGTCTTCCGGAGCCTGTCATCCACACCCGGAGTGCGGTGCAGGCTGTCGTAGCATTCACGCAAAGAAGATCGCGCCTGGCCGAGCCAGGCGCGATCTTCTTTGGCTTCCCTGACTTCAACAACCCGGAGCGGTGAGTCAAGGTGGCGCAGGCAGCGCCAGGATTACGAAGCGGTTGCAGCAACTGCCGGGCCACTGTCAGGACCCGTGGCCGGTGTTTCCGGCGAAACCGACAGCCAGCCCATCTTGTTGAGGACGAACTTGCCGATTTCGAAGAACGCCAGTACCAATCCGGTTGCCAGGAGACAAATGCCCCACTGCTCGATCGTCAGCGATGTTGTGTCGAAGATCCGCTGCAGGAAGCCAAGCTCGGTGACCAGCACCGTGAGTGCGATGGCCAGCAGGCACATATACACGAACTGACGGTTGATGAGCGCGGCCGCGCTAAGCGCGGTGTGTTCGGGATCACGGGTGGCAATCGCGGCAACCGCATGGACGAGCGAGAGGGTGACGACGCCCATCGTCAGGGCAACCATCGTGTCGTAGTTATCTTCGCCATACGCCACGGCCGCCAGCGTGGAGATCGCAATCGCCAACCCACCGGCAATGAGCCTGATCGACGATGGCCTCGTCAGCACAGGCGCATTGGCCGGCCGTGGCCGTCGCTTCATCAACCCGGCGGATGGGGAGTCAAATCCGAGACCGATAGCGAGTGGAACGTCGATTGCGAAGTTCACCCAAAGGACTTGCATCGGACTCAGGGGTATGCCGTCTGCAATGTTGAGCAAGCCGGCCAACACGAAGAGCGCGATGAATCCGACCAATGCCGCGACCTGGAACCGGACGTACTTCATGAGGTTGTCGTAGAGTGCGCGGCCGCCTTCGACCGCCTTCACGATGGTGGCGAAGTTGTCGTCCGTCAGGATCATCTCGGCGGCTTCCTTGGTCACCTCCGTGCCAGTGATTCCCATCGCCACGCCAATGTCCGAGCGCTTGAGGGCAGGTGCGTCGTTGACCCCATCGCCGGTCATCGCCACGACGTTGCCCTGCTTTTTCAGCATGTCAACAAGTCGGACCTTGTCCTCGGGGGCAACCCGTGCGACCACACCAATATCTGGTAATCGTCGCTGCAATTCCTCATCACTCAGCGCGGCGAACTCGGCGCCAGTGATGGCTTCGCCTTCGATGTCAAGTTGGTGGGCGATGGCCGCCGCGGTGGTCGCGTGATCGCCGGTGATCATCCTGATCCGGATGCCCGCGTCATGACAAAGGGCGATCGCGTCCTTCGCTTCCTTGCGAGGAGGATCGACAATGCCGACGAGCGCGATCATCTGCATGTCATCGACCCAGGTGAACAGGTCGCCAGATGGATCGAACTGGCCTTCCGGGATGTCCCGGACCGCCACGGCCATCACGCGAAGACCGTTGCTCGCGAGCCGGTCGTTTTCGGACTCAACCAGGTTGCGCTGTCCGTCGAGCGATCCCAGGTTCCCATCCGCGAGTCTCGCGGTGGATGAGCGGGAGAGGATGACATCCGGAGCGCCCTTGACGTTGCAGCGCACCACTTCCTGCCCCGAGGAATCGGTCACGTTGTGAAAGGTCGCCATGTACTTGTACGCGGAGTCGAACGGAATCTCCGCGATTCTGGGATACCGCTGGCGCGTCGTCGTCGCGTCGATCCCGCCCTTGGCGGCCAACACGACCAACGCCGCCTCCGTTGGATCGCCGACGATTTCGCCGTCCGTGACAACCGCGTCACTGCACAATGCCATCGGCATCAGCACTTCGTCGAAGTCGAGATCTCCCTCGCCAGCAGAGCGCAGGATGTGACCGTTCGTGGAATACCCTTCGCCGTCGATGGTGTACTTCCTGCCGGGAACGACCAGCTCGCGGGCAGTCATCTGGTTCAGGGTCAGGGTGCCGGTCTTGTCCGAGCAGATGGCGGAGGTCGCGCCAAGCGTTTCAACCGACTTCAGGCGCTTGACGATCGCGCCTTTGGTTGCCAACTCCTGGGTTCCCAATGAGAGCAAGGTCGTCACAACGGCGGGCAAACCCGAAGGAATGGACGCGATCGCCAGGGTAATCCCCAACAGGAACATATCTTCAAACGACTGGTCCCGGAGGAGCCCGATCGCGACCACCAGAACGAGGGCAACCGCGGCCGCAATGGTGATGACGATGGTGAGTTGATCGAGTTGCCTGGCCAGCGGGGTTTTCTCTTGCTCGACCGTTCCAAGCATGCCGGAAATCTGACCCATCTGGGTCTCCATTCCGGTTGCGGTAACGACCATGGCGCCACGGCCGTGAGACACGGTCGTGTTCATGAAGGCCATGTTGACCCGATCGCCCAGTGCGACTTCACCGGACGCAATGGCGGCGACTTCCTTGTCGACAGGAGCGCTCTCACCGGTGAGGCCGGCCTCTTCGATCTGGAGTGCCGCGGCTTCCAGGAGTCTCCCATCCGCGGGAACCTTGTCCCCGGCTTCGAAGGTGATCACGTCGCCCGGGACGAGCTCCTCTGCCGAGAGTTCCACGATCTCGCCGTTGCGGCGGACTTTCGACTTCATGACCAGCATCTTGCGCAGGGCGGCCACGCTTTCAGCCGCCTTGCCTTCCTGGTTCATGCCAAGGAATGCGTTGAAGATCGTCAGTCCGGCAACCAGAATGCCAGTTGCCCAATCGCCGAGCGCGAGGATGCTGATGACTGCGACACCGATCAGCACCATCTGCATCAGGTCACGATACTGGCGGAGGAATGCCTTCCACGCCGGTTCCGGCGGTTGCTCGGCGAGCTTGTTCGGACCATAGGTCGCGATCCGCTTCGAGACCATCTCCGTAGACAAACCCGTAGCCGGATCGACACCGAGTTCCTTGCACGCCTGTTCAGGCGTCAGCGTGTACCAGGGAGGCGAACTGGATTTCGTCGTGGCTGCCATCAGGTTCCTCCGGTAAATGCCGGTGCAGCCGATGCCGCATCAGCAATGGATGTCGATTCTCGAGACTGGTCACCCGCGTTCCAGGAATCCGTAATGGCGGTAACTTCCCTGGTCCACCTGCTTGGCGAAGGAGATGAGCGTGCCGATACATTGGTCTGCGCAACTCGCGGCCATGGTATCAGGTCCCGTTCGGTCGTGCTGCCAGCGATTATCGGCGGAATCGTCCACGACCGGAAGCCCCGTCGCGTGATCCGGGCGGCTGGTATGGCGATATCGCCCGAGTCGAGCCCCACATCCAGCCGATCGGTCTCAAGCGTGTGGCCATCATCACCTCCCACATTCCGGGAACGTACGATCCGAGCCGTTGTGGCGTCAAGAGGCATCCGCAGTACCCGGCAAACCTGACATCCCGTCATTGGTGCATCTCCATCGGGGTCAACTCACCTACGAGGTTCACCTGCATGAGCTCACGGACGTGCGGCGGGTCGAGGCCCCGACCGAGCAGCACCGTGAGTTTCGTCAGTGCCGCCTCCGGGGTCAGGTCGGCTCCCCCTATCACGCCGGCTTGCGCAAACGCCGATCCAGTTTCGTACGTCCCCAGGCTCACCCGACCCTGAAGGCACTGCGAGCAGGCGACCACCACCACGCCTGCGTCCGTCGCCTCCCGGATTGCCTTGAGGACTTCCACATCGTGATCTGGTCCGTTGCCAACCCCGTACGTCTCCAGGATGAGACCCTGAAGAGGTGGTTGCAGCACGCTGCGAATCAAGTGATGGCTGATGCCGGGGAAGAGCCGCAGCACGGATACATGCGGCGTCCGAACGAGTGGTGCGATGAGATCAACATCAGCGGGCGGATTGCGGACGTACTCATGATCGATTTCCACCGAGATCGCCGCGCGACCGAGGGGTGGGTAGTTTGGCGAGTCAAAGGCGTTCAGCCGATCCGCGGAGACCTTGACGGCGCGGCAGCCTCGAAGGATGCGCGGACCGAAGGAGAGGCATACCTCTGGCAGATCGGATTGACTGGCGACCATCAAGCTGGTGATGAGGTTTTCCCGGGCGTCGTTCCGCACCTCGCACAGAGGAATTTGCGCACCTGTCACGACGACCGGCTTGCTCAATCCCGGCAACAGGAATGCGAGGGCCGACGATGTGTACGCCATCGTTTCGGTGCCATGGATCACCACAAAGCCATCGTAGTTGTCGTGTTGAATCGCGATGTCGCGGGCGATCGTCAACCAGTCCGTGGGCAGCATGTTGGAGGAGTCGAGCAGGACCTCATATTCATGCACATCAAAACTCGGGAGCAGATCCGATTGGAATTCCGGCATGAATGTGAGCTGGTCGACCAGGTAACCAGGCGATGGGGCGTACCCTGCGCCCTGCTGCCGCATACCGATCGTTCCGCCCACATAGATCACACAGATCCTGGCGGAACGGCTCGTCGCAGTTCGATGCCCTGCTGGACCTCCTCGTCTGGAGTGGTTCATCTCGTCCTCGTCCTTCAGGGCAACGCCGGGGGATTTCGTGCCTTGTCGTCAGCCGGTCACCAGAAGTTCTTCGATCGCCCCGGCAGACGGAACTACTGGTTGCTCCAATGCCCGCGACGGACACGGTTCACTCGATTTCCGGTGACCAGGTGTTCCAACCATCACTAGCGGCACTCCCTCCATTCCATGAAGCAGGCGTGGAACAATGATCCTGTTGGGTTCCCGCGCCATTACCACCGATGAATCAGCTGAATCAGCGAGCCGTGCTGGTTATGGTCCCGGCAACCTTTCGTGCTGATTCATTCGCACCAGCAATGTCCCACCTGTGTAGCAGACTAGAAGTCGCCAAGTCGTAGTCACAAGGGACAAAGGAAGTAGTTCGCCGGCGTAGGGTGAATGTCCTGTTGGGCGAGCCCGCTCGTACCGACGACCATGTGACGACGATTACGCCCGGAAGTCCGACCTATGGCGTATGAGCCGGGAGCGGGATGGCCCTT
>CAZSUN010000043.1:28995-30540 GCA_964610045.1 uncultured Sphaerobacteraceae bacterium | reverse complement strand
GCCGACCTCCAGATCGACACCGCGAACGGCCGGATTTATGCCGTGCGCGAGGACCACTCCGGTGACGGCCACGAGCCGGTGAACGCGCTGGTCGTGCTCGACCTCGACGGCTCGAATGAAAACGGCGGCACCGTCATCGCCAGCGGCACGGACTTCATCTCGTCGCCGCGGCTCTCGCCGGATGGCGCGACGCTGGCCTGGATCACCTGGAACCACCCGAACATGCCGTGGGACGAGACGACCCTGTGGACCGGGTCGATCGCGCCCGACGGCACCATCGCGGACGCCACGGCGGTCGTCCGGGGTGAGCGGGAATCGGTGATCCTGCCCGGCTGGGACAATCAGAACCGCCTCATCTACGTCTCGGACCGGACAGGCTGGTGGCACCTCTACCGCCGCGACGGTGAGCGGGATGTGCAACTGACCGATGGCGAGCGGGAATTCGGCGTCCCGCTCTGGGTCTTCGGCGTCTCGACGTGGGTGACGCTGGCCGATGGTTCGGTCGCGGCCGCCTGGACGCAGGATGGCGGCTGGAACCTCTCGGTTATCGACCCGGAGACGCGGCAGGAACGGCGGCTCAACCTGCCGTTCACGTCGATTTCCGCCGTCAAGGCCCATCCGGACGGCGTCTCCGTGCTGGTGATTGCCGGGACGGCCCACCAGCCATCCGACCTGCTGGTCGTCGATACCCGCACCGGCACCTACGCTCCCGTGCGGCCGCAGACCGGTCCCTCGATTCCTGCCGACGTGGTGTCGGTTGCGGAAGCGGTCTCCTGGACCGCGCCGGATGGCAGCACCGCCTACGGTTTCTTCTACCCGCCGCACAATCCTGCCGTCGCCGCACCGGCGGGGGAACTGCCGCCGCTGATCGTGGAGAGTCACGGCGGGCCGACCAGCGCCTCCACCTCCACGCTCGACCCGGACATCCAGTTCTGGACGTCGCGCGGGTTTGCCATCCTTGACGTCAATTACGGAGGAAGCACTGGCTATGGCCGTGCCTACCGCGAGCGCCTGAACGGGCAGTGGGGCGTGGTCGATGTGGACGATTGCGTGTCCGGCGCACTCGCTCTCGCAGACCAGGGCCGGGTCGATCGCGAGCGGCTGGTGATCCGTGGCGGCAGTGCCGGCGGCTACACGACGCTGGCGGCGCTCGCGTTCCGCGACGTCTTCCGGGCGGGGGTCAGTTATTACGGAATTGGCGACCTCGAAGCCCTGGCGGCCGATACCCACAAGTTCGAGGCTCGCTACGGCGACGGCCTCGTCGCCCCGTATCCCGAGGGTATCGCGATCTACCGGCAACGCTCGCCGATCCACCATGTCGACCGCCTGGGCAGCGCGATGTTGCTGTTGCAGGGGATGGACGATATGGTCGTGCCGCCGAACCAGGCGCTCACGATGGCGGAGGCGGTGCGGCGCAAGGGCCTGCCGGTGGCGTTGCTCACGTTCGAGGGCGAGGGGCATGGGTTCCGCATGGCCGAGACGACGAAAGCGGCGCTCGATGCCGAAGTCTCGTTCCTCGCCCAATTGTTCGGGTACGCCCCGGCC
>CAZSUN010000043.1:8720-28895 GCA_964610045.1 uncultured Sphaerobacteraceae bacterium | reverse complement strand
ACGGAGTCGAGACGGGGGAGGCTTACAGCACGTTCTTCTTCGTCGGCGCCTTGGTGGTGCCGCCGTTGCTGTCCCCACCACCCTGGGCGCCGCCGAGGAGGCCGCCCAGCAGATCGTCCAGGCCGCCACCCGAGCTGCCTGAGCCACCGGAACCGCCGCCCAACAGCCCGCCGAGGAGATCGTCGAGACCGCCGCCGGAGCCGCCCGAACCGCCGCCGAGGAATCCACCGAGGATGTCCTCAAGACCGCCACCCGCCTGCGCCGCGTTGTTGCTCGAGCTCCCGCCGCCGCCGAGGAGGCCGCTGATGAGCCCGCCGATGCCGCCACCGCCGGAACTGCCGGAGTTGCCGAGGAATTTCGTCATCGCCACCGAGGCCACGCCGGCCAGAACGGATTTCACCAGCGGGTTGTCGAGCATGCCCGATCCCCCACCCGATCCGCCCGAACCACCCAGCAGGCTGCCGAGCAGGCCATCGACCCCGGAGCCCTGCGAGGACGACAGTTGCAGGCTGGCGTTCGCCAGCGACCTCGGGTCGTTGCCGACATTGGCGAACTGCTCGCCGCCGGTTTGGCGGATCCAGTTGCCCACTTCCTGCAATTCGTTCTCGGGAAGTTTGCCGAGCGTTTCCTCGGTCGCTTCTTCCAACTGGGCGGACGAGAGCTTGCTGGTCACGGCCTTGTAGGTCACGGCCGCTTCGGCGCCGGTGATGTTCTCGCCGGGCGCCCCCTCCTGGAACCGCGTCGCCAGATCCTGGATTTTGGACAGTTGATTCTTCTGCTCGTCCGTGAGGTTGCGGAGTTTGTTGAACTTGTCGTCGGTCACGGAACCCCTCCAGATGAACGGCGATGGCGTCGTGAAACGCCAGCCGCGTTGATGGAAACATGTGTCGATGCGGGGAGTATGCACCGGGAGACGTTGCGATGCACGTATTGACGCCGCCTTGACGGGCGAGACGGTATGGTTCTGCTGGTCACACCTGGCTGGATGGGAACCAATGCGCGGCACGCTGCGTTCTCATCTTCAGTGCGGTGATCGACGCCGGCAACGAGCCGGACGAGACACCCGCCAGCGGTCGGTATCCGGGATCGGAGCGACCACCCGACGCGGCAACGGCGCCGTGTTTCGCAGCCCAATGGCCCAACGAAGGACCATCTGTCATGACCCTCCTGCTCAACCTCGACGAATCGCCCGTCAGCTTCGACCGCCTGGCCGGTCTCGATGCCCTCAATGATGTGATCGTGATCGTGCGCGGTCCATACCTGCCCGAACCGCGGGAGCCGCAAGCGGCGACACCCTCGTGGCTGTTCGACGACAATCATCTCGTGACCTGGGAAGACGCCGAGTGGCAGTAAAGCGGATGCCGAGTAGTTCCTGATGGCACTCGAACCTGCGAGGGGAACAAGAGCTTCACTTCGCCTCGCGGCGGACACATGGTCCGCGACCCTGCAGAATCCGAATCAGGTGGCGGGATGAGGGATCAGGACACCAGGCCCTCGTGTCCGCCTACGAGGCGGCCGGCACTCCCGCCCCGGTGACCGGAAGCGGCGCGACCAGGATCGGTTCCAGCGCCGCGTCGAGCGGCATCTCCCGTCCTTCCTGCCACAACTCCTGGAATCGTGGCGGCGGCACCGCGGCTTTCACGGCGTCGACCACCACGCGATACGTGCCCGCCGGATGCCCGTAACCCGTTTCCTCATCGAGTTGTGATTGCGCCCCAAGCAACAGGACGGCCTCGTCCACCAGTCCGGCATTGAGGGCGATCCTCGCCAGCCCCGTGCAGCAGTCACTGATGTGCAGGCGTTCGTCCAGCGCTTCCCAGAGGTCGAGACTCTCCCGGCAGCGTGACCGCGCCGTGGCGAGGTCGCCTTGGGCGATCGCGACATCCGCCAGCGATCGCAGCGTGATCGGCACGCCCCAGCGGTGTCCGATGCGCTCCCAAATCGTCAGCGCATCCACATGGTAGGCGTACGCTGCGTTGAGGTCGCCCTCCTGGGTAGCGACGAGACCGAGCAGCCGCAGCGAGATTGCCTCGCGGAAGTCGTCGTGCAGGTCGCTGAAAATGGCCAGGCTGTCGTGCAGCGCCGCCCTGGCGGCATCGGGATCGTTGCGGCTGATGATGTCGGCGAGATGCGCCAGCGCGCGGCCGGTATCGAGCTGGTTGTTGGTGGCGCGGGCGATTGCCAGTCCGCGCCGGACGAGCTGTTCGGCGGTCGGCGCATCGCCCCGGAGCAGGCTGGCGATCGACCCCCAGTAGAGCACGTCGAACTCGATCAGCGGATCGCCCGGATCGCCGAGCGCCAGGGTGCGCTCCACGGCGATCCAGCCTTCGTCCAGGTAGCCGGCATTGATCCAGAATCTGGTGAGTTCGCCCACGAGGCGGTAGGCGTTCGGGACGTCGTTCATCTGGAACCATGTCAGGGCGCCGCGCAGGTTGTCCATCTGGTTGCGGAATCGATCGTGGGCGTCCCGCCGGTTGGGGCCTTCGAAGGCCAACCGGGCGGCATGGGCGTCGTCGAGGAACCAGGCGGCATGCGCGGCGTGGATGGCCTGCGTTTCACCGGCGGCGTCCAGTTGCTCGGCGGCGAATTCCCGGATGACCTCCAGCATGTGGAGCGTGATGTCGCCAGTAGGCCGCTCCTCGCGAACCACCAGGCTGTGATCGACCAGCGAGGTGAGGATGTCGAACATGTGCGGAGTGGAGGGGAGGCCGTTTCCCGCCACAATGGGAATCGCTTCGAGCGGAGCGCCGCCGGCAAACACCGAAAGGCGGCGAAATACGGCCTGCTCGGTGTGGGAAAGCAGCGCGAAGCTCCAGTCGATGGCCCCGCGCATGGTTTGCAGCCGGGTTGGACGATCGGGACCGCCGCCAGTCAGCAGTTCCAGCCGGTGGTGATAGTTGGCCAGGATGGCGCGCGGCGACAGCACCTTCACGCGGGCGGCGGCCAGCTCCAGCGCCAGCGGGAGTCCTTCCAGATGGCGGCAGAGAGCGACGATTTCCCCGGTGTTGGCGGCGTTGAGGACGAAGTCGGGACGGACCGCCTGGGCGCGCTGGAGGAAGAGCGCCACCGACGGCACCCTCGCCAGGTCGTCGAGCGAGATGGAATCAGGTTCGTGTGCCGGTACGTCGAGGGGTGGGACCGGGTATTCGTGTTCACCATCGATCCGTAGCGGCCGGCGGCTGGTAATCAGGATCTTCAGGTCGGGACACTGCTGGAGGAGCGAGGCGACGACGGTCGCCGCGCCGGTCACCTGCTCGAAATTGTCGAGCACGAGGAGCATTGACTGCCCCTGCAGGAGGGATTCCAGGGAGGCGGAACCATCGGTCTGGGGGCTCACCGCCTGCACGATCGCCGGGGCAACCAGGGTGGGGTCGGTGATTGCCGCGAGGGGAACGAACAGGGCGCCATCCGGCAGCCGGTCGACCGCCAGTGCCCCGACCTGTTGCGAGAGCCGGGTCTTGCCGACCCCGCCCGGACCGGTCAGGGTCAGGAGTCGGACGTGCGGGGCGGCGAGCAGCGAGGTCACTTCGGCGATTTCCCTGTCGCGGCCGAAGGTCATCGTGGCGGGGGCCGGGATGCTGGCGGCACGGCGCGACGTGCGTGAATCCGCGATCGGGGCGAGGTGGCCGGCGGCGGCCTCGATCAGGGAGGCGCGACCGGCATCGTCCAGCCCGAGGGCGGTGGCGAGGGCCTGGATGGTTCTTGGGTATGGATGCTGTCGCTCGCCGCGCTCCAGGGCGCTGATGGCATTCACGCTGAGATCGCTGCGTTCGGCAAGCATCTCCTGCGTCATGCCGGCGGCGCGACGGAAGGACTTCAGGCGAGTCCCAAACTGATTGCTCACTGCCCATGAGTTCCTGTGGTGCGACAGGGACGTTCGCCCTGGTGAGGGGCATCTGCATCATAACGCAGGTGTTTGCGCCAGACCTGTGCCTTTTGGCGGCAAGTGTGTGGGTAGTGTGTGTGGTGACCATCGTGTTCCCGGGGCATGATGAGGGTGTCAAGCAGCTTCAGCGTGGCGATTTCCCCGATACCCGAGCGTCAATGCCCGGAGATCGCCACGATGGTGCCGGAGGTGCCGGATGCCGGAGTCACTGATCGTTGTCACCCTTGCCGGAGCGGTTGCGTTCACCTGGTGTTGGGTGGTGCCGCGAGCCTGGTGGGCCGCGTTCTGTCGCTCCGATTGGTTCCTCCCGGTGGAATTGGTCCAACCGGCGGCGATGCGGCCGGTTGACGGGGTCAACGTGACCCGGGTGATCGCCGTGGCGGTTCCTGGGCCAGCCGGGACCCGGACATCGACCCCCACGCTTCATGCGATTGACCAGGTGCGGGGCGACGGCGCCCGGCCGTTTGGCAGCGATCCTGACGCGGCGGCGCTCGAACGGCGGGCGCTTGAGATCATCGACCAGACATGGAGCGAGACGGTGTGGCTGACCGGCTGCATCGACCGGGCGCGATTCGACGCGCTGTGCGCCTCGCTCGAATACCATCGATCACAGACCGTTTCGGCGGTGGAGCTTGTGGTGGTGCGCGGGCTCCCCGCCGAAACTCCTCGAACCGCGCGTTAAGCGCGCCACGTCGGACACGCGCGGCAGGCCTGCCCCCTGCCACGCGTGTTTCCGGCGCGTGTTCTGCTCCGAGTACCCGATCGGCTTTCCCCTCCCTCTGGCCTTCTCCCGGACTGTTTGGCCGCAACCCCCATGTCGTCATGTCGAGCGTGTCGAGACATCCCTGTGCGGAGCACGTCCACCGGGAGCACCGGGCCGACACACGCTCGCTGACGCTCGCTGGTCGGCCCCTACGACAACGAGAAAAGGGGGTTACCGCGCGTCGCGAAGGGTCGGCCGCCCGCCGAACCTGACCGGACAGCGCCCGGTATCCTGGCGGGCAGTGTCAGGGGTGCAGCACCAGTTCCGGTGATTCGGCCAGGGTGCGAGCCAGATCGTCGATGGTCAAAATCGCCCAGCCGCTGGACGGTGTCCCCGGTGGTGGCCCCGCCGCCCAGCGTTCGAGTTCCGGGCGCAAGTCGTCGATCTGGGCCCGGACGTGATCCGGGGTCGCCGGATGGGCTGCCACCGGCACCAGAATGGCGTTTGCGCCTTCCTCCATTCCCGTTTCGAGGAAGATTGTGGCCAATCCCACCAGAGCCTCCAGCACCAGCGGCGTGATCGAGCTGTTGCGGGCGATCCGGAGCGCTGCCAGGTAGAGACCGCGCGCTTCTTCCCGGTCGCCCAGGAGGTGTGTTTCCGACGCCAACTGCGCCAGCGATGCTCCAATACCCCACTGGTCGTGACCGGCTTCGCGCAGGGCCAGCGACTCCCGATAGAGGTAGCGGGCGCGATCGTGATCGCCCCGGTGAGAGGCGATTATTCCCAGGTTGTAGCTGGCAAACGCCGCACCGCGCCGGTCCCCCATCTGGCGCAGCAGGACCCAGCTTTGTTCACAGTGCTGCTCGGCGATCTCGCTGGCCTGTTGCAGGTGCAGCATTAATCCGAGGTCGTTGAGCGAATAGGCGATCCCCCAGCGGTCGCCGATGGCCCGGAAGGCCAGCAGGCTCTGCTCGAGCAGGGCGATCGCCGTGTCGAGGTTGCCCTTCATCCGGTGCGCCGCCGCCAGCATGTTCAGGCAGAGACCGGTTTCGCGGGTGGCGTCGAGCGATTGCAGCACCGGCAGGGCTTCGTCTATCAGGCGAATGCCGTCGTCGTAGTGACCGAGGCCGCTTTCGAACCCCCCGGTGCGAGCCAGCGCCGCGGCGCGGACGAGGGACCGTTCCGGCCGGTGCGCCGCGTCGCGATCGCCCGCGACATCCATGGCGTCGACCACGGAACGGTAGATCGACGCACCGTCGCGCATCCGGCCGCGGATCACCAGGAACAGCCAGAGCGAGTGCATCGCGGCCTGGAGCAGCGCTGTTGTCCGGGTGTGGATGGCCCATTTCCAGGCAGCCTGAATGTTGCCGAAGTCGTCCTCGATATGGCCGAGCACCGTGCGCTGGTCGTGACCGGTCAGGGCAGGCTCCTGCTGCGCCAGCCAGGTCAGGTAGTGGGTGGCGTGGCGCTGGTTCAGGCCAGCCACATCCTCGTCGTCGCGCTGCAGCAGCTCGTGGGCGTACTGGGCGAGGAGACCGTGCAGCCGGTAGCGTCCGGGCGGATCCTGCACCAGCAGCGACTTGCCGACCAGGGTCGCCAGTTGGGTCGAAGTCGTGCCGGCGACCTGCTCGGCGGCAGTTCGGGTGAAGCCGTGCCGGAAGAGGCTGAGGCGACGGTAGGCCACCTGTTCCTCCGGAGACAGTAGTTGCCAGGTCTGGGAGAAGATCACCCGCATGCTGCGGTGCCGTTCCGGGACATCGCGCAGGGAGGTCGACAGGAAATCGATGCTTTCGTCGATCTGCCCGGCGATTTCCTCGATCGTCAGGGTCTGGGCCCAGGCGGCTGCCAGTTCGATCGCGAGCGGTATCCCCTCCACCAGGCGGCAGATCGACGCGACAGTGGGCCGTTCCGCCTGGTGGAGGGGTATGCGCGGCCGGACCTGCCGCAAACGATCCTCGAACAGCGCCACGGCGTCGGAACTGTCGGAATCGCCGCCGCCTGGGGGGGAGACGGGCAGCCCCTGGAGTTCGTAGACCCATTCACCACGCAGGTTGAGCCGTTCCCGGCTGGTGAGCAGCAGGGTCAGGCCAGGCGCGGCATCGAGCAGGCCGGCGACAAGGTCCATCTCGTTGAGAAGGTGTTCGACGTTGTCCAGCACCAGCACCACCGTCCGGTCACGCAGCCAGGCGCGGAGTTCCCGGAGCGGATTGCTGCTGGACGAGAGGACGACGCCGACCTCGCTGGCGATCGCCTGGACGACCCCTGCCGACCGCCGCACCGGTTCAAGCGATACGAACCAGATGTCGCCGAGGCCATTGTCACGGGCATCGTGGGCAAGTTGGATCGCGAGCCGGGTCTTGCCCGTGCCCCCGGGACCGACCACCGTCAGGAGGCGACAATCCTGCCGGGCGAGCAGGTCGGCGATCTCCCGTCGCTCACGGTCGCGGCCAACGAATCGCCCGATCGGCGATGGGAGCTGCCCCGATTGCGGTTCGAGGTCGGGCCGGGCGATGGGTGGGTTGGCCGAGGCAGCGATGCGTTCGTACAGCGCCGAGGTGGTGTCGTCTGGCTCGATCCCGAGTTCATTGTCCAGCACCTGCCGGCAGCGCTCGTACTGGGCGAGGGCGGCGGTGCGGTTCCCCTGGTGCCATAGCACATCCATCAACTCGCGGTGCGCTTCCTCCAACCACGGATCGAGTTCCAGTTGACGGCTGAGGACCACGACGGCATCGTCGAGCGCGCCGCGTTGCCGGTGCCAGGAGGCGAGGTGCCCGAGGGCAGGAAGGATGCGGCGCTGCAACCGCTCTCGCCAGACGAACACCCAGTCGTCGAAGGCTGAACTGTCGTCCACCGAAAACCCCTCGAGGAATTCGCCGCGAACCAGCGTCATCGCCTGGGTCAGGCGCTGGGCGCAGGACGGGCAGCGATCGAGGCGGGGGTGTGGGTGCTGGTCGCAGGTGTCGATCAGCGTTAGCAGCGCACGCACGTCGATGTCGACATTGGCGTCGGGATTCAACTGGAGGGTATCGCGGTGGGCCAGCACGATGCCGGCGGAGTCCGGGGTATCCAGCAACCGGCGCAGGGTGGAGAGCGCTTGCCGCAGGCTGTGACGGGCACGCTCGTCGGGTTGGTCGGGCCAGAGCAGGGTCGCCAGGGACGACCGGGCGTGGGGACGGTCGGATTCCACGGCAAGGTACGCCAGCAGGGCGAACACCTTGACATAGGCGTGTCGGGGCACTGGCTGTTGCCCGTGCAGTACCTGGATTGTGCCGAGGAGCGACACCGAGAGAGCGGTCATGTCGGCAATCCATTGGGGATGAGCCTTTTTCACGAGTATAGCGTTACGGCATGCGGTCGCAGCAGATCCGTCTCTCCCATGCCCTGCCATTGACGCTGGTGTTGACGGGTGATTGATGGTCGCCCCGTATCGTTGCGTTTGGGAACACCCACACCCTGCACCGGGATTCATCTCGATGCCACCCATCCGGTTCCCGCCGCCAGCCGGCAACGATGCCGGCGCCTGGAGGGACGATCCTCCGCCCAGGAAGCAAGGTGCTTCATGTCCATCAGCCTGCCGGTGCTCGCCGGCCTCATGTCCACCACCATCTTCGCCACCAGTACCCTGCCGATGCTCGTCAAGGCGTGGCGCACCCGCGACCTGCACTCCTACAGCTTCGGCACCCTGATGTTGGCCAACATCGGCAACCTGGTCCATTCCGTCTACGTCTTTTCACTCCCGGTGGGACCGATCTGGGTGCTCCACTCGTTCCACCTGGCGACGACCGGCCTGATGCTCGTCTGGTATCTGCGCTTCGAGTGGCGGCCGCGTCAACGGCCAACCGCCGAACCGGCTCGCAGGGTTGACGTGACACTTGACGATCTCTTGATGGTCGGCCGGTAGCCTGCAACCAGGACCTGCGGAGCGGGATTCGACTCATGCCGTGCGTGCCGCTCATCCGTTCCGCATTCGTGCGCCCACGTTCCGATTTCCCAGGGAGTGCCGTCGTGCCAGTTCAGTCCCATGCCGCTGGAAACGTCGCCGCGCCGGCAAGCACGGTCGACCGGCTCGAAGGAGCCATGCGCGGAGATCTCGTTCGTCCCGGTCATCCGGACTACGACCGGGTACGCACGCTTCACAATGCGTTGCACGACCGGTACCCGGCCTTGATCGCCCGTTGCCGCGATGTCGCCGATGTCATTGCCGCCGTCGGGTTCGCCCGCGAAAGCGGCTTGCCGCTTGCCATCCGCGGCGGTGGCCACAGCGCTGCCGGTCATGGCTCGGTCGACGATGGACTCATGCTCGACCTCTCGCTGATGAAAGGGATCCGGGTCGATCCGGATGCGCGCACGGTGCGGGTCGAGGCCGGTTGCACCTGGTCCGAAGTCGACCATGCCACCCATGCCTTTGGCCTGGCGGTGCCCAGTGGCAGCATCGGCAGTACGGGTGTCGCAGGGTTGACCCTCGGCGGTGGCATCGGCCACCTCACGCGCCGCCACGGGCTCACGATCGACAACCTGCTGTCGGCCGATATCGTGCTCGCCGATGGCGCCCTGGTGACCGTCAGTGAGGGCGAATGCCCAGACCTGTTCTGGGCGATCCGGGGTGGCGGCGGCAATTTCGGGGTCATCACTTCGTTCCTGTTTCGCGCCCACCCGCTTTCGTCCGTCGTTGGCGGCCCCACCTTCTGGACGCTCGACCAGGCACCCGAGGTCCTGCGCTGGTACCGCGAGTTCATTGCCACCGCACCGGAAAGCCTGAATGGCTACGTGGCCTTCGTGACCATTCCGCCGGCGCCACCCTTTCCCGACGCCATGCGCGGCACGACCGTCCTCGGCATCTTCTGGTGTCATTCCGGGCCCGTTTCGGGGGCGGAGGAGGTGTTCGCGCCCATTCGCACCGTTGGCCCGCCCGTCTTCGATGGCATAACCGAGATGCCGTACCCGGCCTTCCAGGGCATGTTCGATGCCCTGGTACCGCCCGGCATGACCTGGTACTCGCGGGCGCATTTCGTGCGGGATCTGCCCGACGCCGCAATCGATATCCATCTGGCCTTCGCCGGGAGCCTGCCAACTCCCCTCTCGACCATGCACCTCTACCCGGTCAACGGGGCGGTGCACCGCGTCGGCCGGACCGACACCGCGTTCAGTTATCGAGATGCCACGTGGGCGATGCTGATCGTCGGCGTCGATCCCGGCCATGACAGCCTCCCGGCGGTTTCGGCCTGGGCCGAGGAGTACTGGGAGGCGCTGAAGCCGTTTGCCCTTGAAGGCGCCTACGTCAACATGCTGATGGACGAAGGCGAAGATCGCGTGCGTGCGGCCTATCGCGACAACTACCCGCAGTTGCAGGCAATCAAGCAGCGGTACGATCCCGGTAACCTGTTCCACATCAACCAGAACATTCGACCCACCGGCGTAACCTCGACCTGACTGCCACGCTGCCTCGTTTTCTTTCCCTCATTCGCCCGCGGGGATTCCCAACGGAATCCCCGCCTTCCAGGAGGCCGATACGCCATGAGTTCCGCCAGTCAAACAGCCGCCGAGCGCGGCGAAGCCCTCGTCAACTCCCTGTTCTCCGCGTCGATTGCGACGATGGAACTGTTCGCGGTCTATCTCGGCGACCGGCTCGGGTACTACGACGCGCTGGTGGCCGCGCCCGCTACCTCGACCGACCTCGCCACCCGCACGGGGACCAGCGAGCGGTATGCCCGGGAATGGCTCGAACAGCAGGTCATCGCCGGCGTGCTCGATGCCGACGACACCGGAGACGCGCTGACCCGCGTTTTCAGCCTTCCCGATGGGCACGTCGAGGTGCTCACCGACCGCGACAGCCTCAACTACATGACCGCCCTCGTGCGGTTGACGGCCGGAATTACCTTGCCGCTGGATGCCCTGGTGGCAGCCTTCCGTTCGGGCGGTGGAGTGCAGTATCCCGACTACGGTGTCGATACACGGGAGGGGATCGCCGACATGAACCGGGTGATGTTCATCAACGAGCTCGCCAGCGAATGGCTGCCGGCGCTGCCGGATATCGTCACGCGCCTGAACGATCCGGGGAAATCGGCCCGGGTCGCCGACATCGGCTGCGGTACCGGTTGGTCGAGCATCGCCATCGCGCAGGGCTTCCCCCGTGCCACGGTCGATGGATTCGACCTCGATCATGCCTCGATCGTGAAGGCGCGCGAGAACGCCGCCAGTCTCGGCCTGTCCGACCGCGTTGAATTCCACCTGCGCGACGCCGGGGATCTCGCCCAGGCGGGCGCGTACGACCTTGCCTGTGCGTTCGAGTGCATCCACGACATGTCGGATCCGGTGGGGGCGCTGGCCGCGATGCGGCGGCTGGTCGGCCCGGGCGGGACTGTGCTGATCGCCGACGAGCGCGTGGCCGACCGGTTCGGTGCCATTGGCGACGATGTCGAACGCCTGATGTACGGCTTCAGCGTGTTGCACTGCCTGCCGGTTGGCATGGCTGATGCGCCGTCGGCTGGCACCGGTACGGTGATGCGGACGGATACCCTCCGTGAATACGCCACCGCCGCCGGTTTCGAGCACCTCGATGTATTGCCGATCGATAACCTGTTCTGGCGGTTCTACCGCCTCACCGCATAGGCAGACCGCCACAAGGAGGGCTTTTCGCCTTCGCGCACGGGTATTCCGGAGGGTGATCTTTCACGTTCGCCCGGGTTGGCTGTTGCCATTCTCCTCTGGGCCTCTCGCCCGGACGGTTTGGCCAGTACCCACCAAGCCTGTTAGTCCGATTGCGTGCGAGGCAGTGAGGCGAAGCCGGTTCATCCTGAAAAACGGGCCGACACACGCTCGCTAGCGCTCGCTGGTCGGCCCCTACAAACGACCGAACGAGCGCTGGACCACAAACTGTCCGGGAGTAAGCCCCTCCCGGCCATGGGTGATCGGCACGGACCCGTTGGATCGTCGCTCGAATGAGCGCCAACACGGTCGTCCCCGATTCACCACGGCAAAGGAGCCACCGGCAATGATGCCACCGCACTACCTCAGTCACATCGCTGAACAGCGCATGCGCGAACTCCAGCAACTCGGCGAACCGTTCGTCGTTCCCGCACCGATCCTCAGCTTCCGGGCTCGCCTCGCGAATTCCCTGATTCGCCTCGGACAGGCCCTGGCCATTCCCGACCCACCATCGCCATCTGGCGACGCGTCGCGCGTCGGACTTCCCACCCAATGAGCGCGGCGGGCCATTCCTGGCCCGCCGTTTCCATCTCCCGTGCCGCCGGCCCAATGGACGGTACCGGTTCCGGCGGCGATGATGCCGCCAGCCGAGCCGCGTCCTCACCGGGAGACTCACCATGCCACGAGAACTGATTGCCACCGCGCCGCGCACGCCCGAACTGCGCGAATACGATGAGCCTGCACTGGGAGCGACCCAGGTACGCATCCGCAGCGAGTTGGCTTCTCCCAAGCACGGGACGGAGCTGGTTGCCTATCGCAACGATCCGGTGGCCAACCGGCCGTACGACCCGGCCTGGGGAGCCGTGATGCCCGCCCCACCCGACGCGGCGCAGAACCGCTTCCCAATGCGGCTGGGCAACATGACCGTCGGTACCATCACCGAAACCGGGATGGGTGCGACCCGGTATACCGTTGGTGACCGGGTGTTCGGGCACCTGCCGATCCGCGAGACGCACACGGTCGAGGAGAGGCGGGTGGACCCCCTGCCGGATGGCCTCACGCCCGAAGCGGCGGTCTGCCTCGACCCGGTCGTGATGGCGTTGCCGATTCGCGACGCCGGCATCCGGCTCGGGGATACCGTGGCGGTGTTCGGGTTGGGCGCGATCGGGTTGGTGGCATTGCAGCTCGCACAGCTGTCCGGGGCGGCGAAGGTGATCGCGGTCGACCCGCTGGAGAAACGGCGCGCCCTGGCGCTCGCCTTCGGCGCCGACATTGCGATCGACCCCAACGAGCATGACGGAGACGCCGCGCGGGCCATTCGCGGGCTCGATGGCGCCCCGGACCCGGTCAGCCAGCCGCGGCCCGGCACCTACGTGACCGGCGGGTACTTCGATCGCCCAACACAGGTGAACCAGCTCGGGGTCGATGTCGCGATCGAGACCTCGGGCAGCACCCACGCCCTGCATCAGGCGATCCGGGCAACTCGCTTCGGCGGCACGGTCTGCGTCGTCTCGTTCTATGGGCGGGAGGCGACCGGGCTCCTGCTCGGCGAGGAGTTCCACATCAATCAGTTGACCCTGCGCTCGGTCCGCGCCGAGAGCCTGCCAATGCGGGACGCGCCGGCCTGGACGCTGCAACGGGTGGTCGATCTCGCCCTGGACTGGATGATCGCGGGCAAGGTCCGCACCGATGGCCTGCTCGATCCCATCGTGCCCTTCGCCGATTCCGCCGCCGCCTATCGCGACATCGACGAGCATCCCGAACGGTCGATCAAGCTCGGCATCCTCTTCGACAGCCCGTAAAAACAGGCTCGCCCCCGTGGCGAACCCGACACACGCCGCGAGTGCAGGTGCGGGGGGCGGCAGGAAGAGCGTACGGTCGGGAGACAAGGGCGACCCCGACACACGCCGCGGGTGTCTGTTCCGGGGGCGGTAGGGCAAGCATGCAGGCCGGGAGACAGGGTCGCCACGGGGGCGACCCCTACAAACGCCTGCCAGGCTCCGGTGGGTTGCGTTCAGGTTCACGGTCCGGATCGGTCAACCAGTTCCTCGGGTTCGCGACGATGTAGCGACGGCACCGTTCGAGGTCCGCCCGGTCCTTCACGATATGGTCGTAGTAGTTGCGTTGCCAGAGTTTTCGATCGTATGGCTGCCATCCGTACTCCCGTACGCCGGTGCTGTACCTCGCTGTCGTGATTGACTTGAATCGCTGCACCACATCGCTGAGCGTTGGATTGCCGGCAGGCCCATCCTGGCTGAGGTACACGATGGCATGGAGATGATTCGGCATAAGCACAAATGCGTCGAGTGACACACGTGGATACTCAACGACCATCTCGCTCCAGACTGTCTTGACCATCTCCCCGGCAGTGCTGTGATCCAGGTTGCCATTGGTCACGCCACCGAAAAACCATTCGCGATGCTGGGAGACAATCGTGATTGCGTATGGCCCCGTTGAACGGTAATCCCACCCCGGCAATCGCGTATCCCGCCGTGCCGGTGAATCACGCAATGGCATTCCTCACCTCCGCTCTGGTCTCTGGGAATCCGGTCGTTCGTTTGTAGGGGTCGCCCCCGTGGCGACCCTGATTCCCCGGACCGCCGGCACGCACTGCCGCCCCGCACAGGCATCTTCGGCGTGTGTCACCGTGGATCCGGACGTTCGTTTGTCGGGGTCGCCCCCGTGGGCGACCTATTCTTCGTCATCCTCGTCCGGGTACGCGGCCACCTGGTTCACTTCGATTCGCCGACGGTGCGACAAGCGCCGGTGTCGTTGCCAGCTGGCATTCACATAGGCCCCGAACAGCATGATGTGCGCCAGCATCAGCAGCGACACCACCAGCAGCGAGACGAATCCGAGAATCTGCCCGTACCGGTTGCCGCCGCCCGTGATCCGGATGTAGATCGGGAAGATCTGGCTCACGCCCATGAACAGCACCGCGCCCAGGATCGTGCCGGGCCAGACATCGAGCGTGCGCTGACCGGCGTTGGGAATGACCCGGTAGAGCGCGAAGAACAGCAACAGCGCGGTCGCGAACCCGATGGCGTACCCTGCCATCTGGTACTGCCCGGTCGCCAGGATCCATCGATCGAACACCTCGGGCAGATCCTGGTTGATGAAGAATGTCGGCAGGATGCTTGCCAGTGACGACACCAGGAACAGGAACGAGATGATCAGCAGGATCAGGAAACCGCGCTGCTTCTCGTTGATGTAGCCGCTACTGCGCGCGCCGTAGATCCGGTTCATGCACCGTGCCAGGCAGCTTACGAGCCCGGTTCCGACCCAGATCAGGCCGAGGAAGCTGATGACGCCGATCCACCCGGTATTGCTGCGCGCGGTCAGGGCGGCGGTGAATGCCTCGTCGGCCGTGCTGCTCGGCACAATCCGGTCGATCGCCAGCCGCGCCTGGTGCAGCACCGTGTCGCTTTTGAGGAACAGACCGGCGATGGCGACCAGCATCAACAGCATCGGCACCAGGGCGACCAGCATGTTGAACGCCACCGCCGCCGCCATGTCGGATGCGTTCGAGCGGGTGAAGCCCGTGTACATCCAGTACATGACATCCCACATCACGCTGTACCAGCGGCGGCGTGCGGTGTAGGCCACCACCCGCCCGGACGGGGGGATGGCTGGTGCGGCGGCGGTCACCGGGCCGTCGTAGGTGGTTGCCCGCCCGGCGGTGGCGGTCCGGAGGGCGATCATGTGGCGTCTGCCGAGGGCTTGCGCCGTCGCCGGAAGATTCGCCGTAGCCACCCTGGCGGATCGGCTGGCGGTACCGCCGTGGCCGCCGGCGCGGATTCCTTGCGCACGCGTAGCGGGCCGAACAGGCTCCAGCTTTCCACGATCATCCCGTCCGCGAAGCGGAACGTCTCCATGCCGTCGGCACTGACCGGTTTTCCCGTTGGCGCCACCCCGAAAAAGTCTCCCTGGTGGGTGCCCACCAGCGAGACCCGCGCCACCACCTTGTCGTTATCGGCGAGCACTTCGCGAACCACCATCCTGCCATCAGGGAACGCGCTCCGGAACGTCGCGATCGATTGTCGCAACCCGTCGATTCCGGCTGCCTGGCCGGGAGCGGGGCTCCGGTCGACGTACCCCGGGCCGATGATCTGGTCGAGGGTCTGGACATTGCCGGTGGAAAAGGCGTGATAGAGGTCGCGGACGAGGGCTTTCCGGGTCTGGCCGTCGCGCCCGGTAAAGAGATCCGCCCCAACCCAGGCGGCGATCAGGGCGACCACCCCGGCGATGATGAGTTTGCCCAGATTCTCGTTGAACTTCTCGCTGGCGCTCTCGACGATTGTCGATTCCGGCGTCGCCACCATGGCGTGCGTGAGTTTCAGCCCCCCGTCCGGACCCGGCAGCCAGTAGCTGTCCAACCCGGTGACGTGTTCGACGCCATTGACCTCGGCCGCCTGCTCGTTGGCGTCAACGTCGTTTTTGGCGATGTGCCCGAGGGAGTTGTCGACCACCGGGGTGCCGGCGATCGAGACGCCGACCAGGCTGTCCTCGGGGGGTGGGTATTGCTGCTCCACGACGCCATCGTCATCGAAGATCACGACGAAGCTCTCCGGGCCGAGATTCGCCTGGTGCGCGAATGCATTCAGGGCGTAGACATTCAGGGTGGCGACGATGGCCCGCCGCCCTTCTCCATCCGCCCGCACCACCGGCGCAACATAGGTCACGATCATCGTCCCGTAGCGGTCGGCCTGGATGTTGCCGCTGGTCACTTGTCCCGTTGCGATCGTGGTGGCTGCCAGGGCGGCATCCTCGGGGGCAATGCTGCCTCCCCCGGTGACGCCTGAGCAAAAGGTGCTGTTGTCGCTGTTGACCACGGCGATCCGCTTGAAGGTGGCGCCGTCGATCTGGAGATCCCGGCTCGCCGTGATGGTGGTTTCGGGGTCGGTCTCGGTGATGCCACGAAGGGCGTTGGTGCACTCCGCCCGATCGTTGCCCTGGACCTGTGGCAAAACGGCGATCGTGCCCAGCACCAGTTCGATCTGGCCCGAGACATTGCTCTGGCTGGAGGCGACCAGGCGGGCCAGCCGCTGGGTTTCCTCCTGGCCCGCCTCCAGGGCGTCCGACCGCTGTTGGGCCGCGGTCAGGAACAGCAGCGCCAGGCTGGGCAGCGATGCCAGCAACACCAGCAGCATCAACCGTACCCGCAGGCTGTGCGCGAACGAGGTCGACGCCAGCCAACGGAACGGCCTCAGAATCGTCCTCACCGGTGAACCCTTCGCACGGTCATCCTCACCGTTTCGCGCCGACGCCGTCGCTGGACTGGTGCAACTGTAGACGCTGGGGTGACGATCCGGCGACTCGGACCGGTGGCTGCGTGCCTCTGGCGGGTGACCGGCGCCCGTACGGAACCGTTCGACCCCGGCTACCGTTACTTCGGTGGGACCATTTGCGGCAGGTCCGGGATTCCCGGCTGCCCGCGCGAAAATTCGCCGCCAGATCGCCCGTTCCCGGGCGAGGAGCCACCCCTGCATGACCGTGCCATCCGCACCACGCGACCTGTCGTCGCCCGCTTCCGTCACCCGTCGTCGCTTCTTCGGGATAGCGGCAACCGCCATCGCCGGTATCGGCGGTATCGCCGTCATCAGCGCCACCGGCTCCGCCCATGACGGTCACGGTGATGGCGACTCGGCCGGAACTCCTTCGGCCACCCCGAGCGGCACCCCTGCCGGCACGCCGGTTGCCGAGATCGCGACGTTCACGATCACGGCCCACGATCTCCGTTTCGAGCCGAAGGAATTGCGGGTTCCCGCCAACACCGGGGTCACGCTCATTTTCGCCAACGAAGGCGTGATGCCGCACGACCTCGTCATACCCAGCCTGGGCATCAACAGCGGCCGTCTCGATGGCGGGACGTCGGTTTCGATACAGATCAATGCCCCGGCCGGCTCGCACGCGTTCTCCTGCTCGGTGCCTGGGCACAAGCAGGCCGGCATGATCGGCGCCATCGTCGCCGAATAGGGGCAGGCATTTGCCACACCGCGATTCGCCTGTGACGATCCGAAACCCGTGTCCCTGTCATTCCGCCGGAACCAGCGGCTTCAGCACGTTCGTGGCGGCGCCAGTGGCCCGATTGCGCCAACCAGAGCCGCCACGAACCCTGCCGGGTTTCCGGCCATCATGTCGTGCCCGGCATCCGGCACCACGAACGTTGGCATCCCCGCGAGGCAGTCTCCGAAGTCGCTAGACGCCCCGACGATCGCGGCTCGTGGCAGTGCTAGCCCATCAAGGATTTCCCCGATCGCTGGCGACCGCGGCGCTGCCAGCGATGTTGCCGCACGATGCATCGCCAGCGGTGACGCCATTTCCAGGCACTGCAGGAAGGTGGCGGTGGCAGGATCGGCGCGCACGCCGAGCCGCACGGTGCGAACGAGGGCTCCATACCCACGATCGACCCACTCCCGCTCCGGCATCGCCGCGATCCGGCTGCTGAGCGGGCCGCTCCCGGCCACAAGGCTCGGTTCCGCCACGACCAACCGAGCGAGATCGTTTCCCAACGCCTGCGCGGCCAGGATCGCGATCGACCCGCCCATCGAGTGCCCGAACAGCACCACCGGTGGCTCGGCAATCGCGCGGATCACCCCGGCAACGATCGCTGCCCCTTCGTCGATCGTGCATCCTGCAATCGCCCCCGCGCTCTGGCCGAATCCTGGCAGGTCGACCAGGATCGAGGTGACACCGGCGAGTGCCGGATGGACGGCAAACCGTGCGAACTGGACGGTCGAAGCCCCGCCGAGGCCATGGAGCCATACCAGCGTCGCCAGCGGGCTGGGGGAGGGCGACACGATGCCGATGGTGACGCCGGCGCCATCGATCTCGGTGTGACGAAGGTGCAACGGTGATGGCATGACACTATCCTCCAGGCGCCAGTCTCGCGCCAGCAACGGCAAGGGGCGGAAGGCTGTTGCCTCCCGCCCCTTGCCGTTCCGGACCATGGATCCGTGTGGTGCCTGATCAGCCCAGTCTGCGGGCGCCGAGCCAGCGTGAACTGTAGTAGCTCGAGTTGAGGTCGCTGACCCGTACGCCTGTGGTCTCATTCTCGGCGTGAACGAACTGGTTGTTGCCGATATAGATGCCGACGTGCGAGAGACCGGCCCTCGAGGTGTTCTGGAAGAAGACCAGATCACCCGGTTGCAGGCTGGAACGGCTGACGGCCGAGCCGGTTGCCCATTGGGTCCACAGCCCTGTGCCGATATCCCTGCCCATAACGTTCTTCGTGACCCAGAAGGTGAACCCGGAGCAGTCGAACGACGACGGACCGTGGGTGTTCCATATGTACGGGTAACCAACGTAGCGCATCGCGTAGTTGACCAACGCGTTGCCGGTGGCAGTGCCACCGCCACCCGGGCTGGGGTCGGGATCGTTGCCCGAACCGCCGCGCTCGCTGAGCGCTTCCGAGGTCTTGACGAGGTAATCCTGGACCAGGTAGCCACCGAGACCATCCCAATCGACCTGGTAGGCACCGCTGGCCAGACCGGCCTTGATCAGGACCACTGTTCCGGCCGGCACCACCACGACGACATTGCCGCCTGGCGAGTAGCGCAGGTTGACGTTGGCGGTCAGCTTCGCATGGTCGCCCACCGCGAGGCCGCTCGGTTGCGGCGTCGGATCGGGGTTGGTCGTGCCGCCGCCGGTGGTCAGGTACGTGCTGCTGATGTAGCCGTCGCGGTTGCCGCAAACGACCGGGGTCCAGCCGTTGCTCGATGCCCCGCGGGTACCGACTGCCGTGCCTTCGGCCACCGTGGTGATGATCGTGCCGTTCGGTTCCACCCGGCAGCGGACGCCATCGCCGTCGGTCCCGGTGACCGTTGCGGTGCCAGTGGTTGGCGACGGGTTGGTCGTTCCGGTCCCGGTCCCGGTCCCGCTGCCGGAGCCGGGGGCGGTGGTGGAGGAGACGTAGCTGGCCGAGACGTAGCCGTTGCGGCTGCTGCAAACAACCGGCACCCAGCCATTCGTGGTCGCGCCGCGCGTTTGCAGGGTCGTTCCCGCAGCCACGGCCGTGATGACCATGCCGCTCGTGCTGGCGGCGCTGCGGCAGTTCAGCGATGCGCCGTTGGTGCCGCTGACCTTGACGTAGCCGGTCGATGTCCCGGTGTCGGATTCCGTCTCATTGCCACCGCTGGATCCGCTGCTGGAGCCGAGCGTGATGTACGAACTGGAAACGAACCCGTTCTGGCCTGCGCACACGACCGGGACGAAGCCATTACTGGCCGAGCCGCGAACCGTGACCACGCTGCCCTCGGCCAGCATCGTGATGATGCTCGCGCTCGAACTCGCGGCACTGCGGCAGCGCAGCCGGTCGCCGTCGAGACCGGAAATCGTGCCGGTGCCGGATGTGGTGGTGGTGACGGTCGTGGCGCTGGAACCAGTGCTGGCTCCGCTGGTGGTGACTTCGACGAAGTTGATCGAGACGAATGCGTTCTGGCCGTTGCAGACCACCGGCGCCCAGCCGTTGCTCGACGCGCCGCGCGTGGTCAACACGGTGCCCATGGCGACACTGGTGACCACGGAGTAGCTGCTGCCCGCGCCGGCGCGGCAGTTGAGCCTGGCGCCGCCGGTGCCGACGACCACCACGCTGCTCGCTGACGCGGGAATCTCGTCGCCCGCGCCGCCGGCCCACATGTAATTCACATCGGCGTACCCGAGCTGGTTCGCACAGGCAACCCCCAGGAATCCGTTCGTTGGATTCTCGAGCACAAAGACCGTGGCACCCTCGGCAAGGACCGTGATTGTGGCGGCGTTGACATCCGGGGCCACGCGGCAGCGGACGCCTTCGCCGTTGGTGCCGGTGACGGTCGCGTCACCCAGCGCCCCGGAGACATCCAGGGTGGCGACCGGCGTCGTTTCCTCGGTGGCGGGGGCTTCCGTGGCTTCGTCTGTCGCCGGGACCTCGGTGGCCTCCTCGGTGACCGCCGGTTCCTCGGTA
>CAZSUN010000043.1:4238-8620 GCA_964610045.1 uncultured Sphaerobacteraceae bacterium | reverse complement strand
CGGCCGCTTCATCGGTCACCGCGGATTCCTCGGTGACCACCTCGTCGGTTGCCGCCGGTTCCTCCGTCACCACAGGCTCGTCGGTCGCTTCTTCGGCCGGTGCGCTCGCAGTGGTCACGTTGACCGTTGCGTAGCTGGTCTGCCCGGCGCTCACCCACGCTTCCTGGTTGGCGATCGAGATGCCCTCGGGCGCGCTCGTCGCAACCAGCGTGTAGCTGCCCTCGGTGAGCCCGAAGAAGCCGCTGTTCCCATTGTTGGGGACGGTGTCGTTGCTGTCGCAGGCGCTGGCAACCCATCCGGCCGTGTCGTAGAGATCGAAGCAGGCCCCGGCAACCGCCTGGCCATTCTGGTCGACCACGGTGACGATCAAGTCACCGGCAACCGGTGCCGCCTCTTCTTCCTGAGCGGGAGCCTCGGCTTCTTCCGCTACCGGTTCGTCGGCGACGGGCTCGTCCTGGACAACCGGCTCGTCAGCGACCTGCTCGCTCTGCAGCGCGATGTAGTCGAACTTGACGTAGCCGCCCTGGGCACCACAGTTCACCGGAAGGAAGGCAACGCCGTCGATCCAGATTTCCTGTCCGGTGACTTCGATCGTTTCGCCCTGTCCGAAGCGGATGATGACCTCGGCGTTGCTGTCGGCGTCGGTGCGACAGGCGAGCCCATCGGCGGGAAGCGGCGACGCCGTGTTGTCGACAACAACACCGTAGTCGATTGGGTCTTTCCAGGGAATGGTGCTCGAGGAGTCGTTGGACGTCGTATCGGCAGCGGTGTCCTGAGCGGGGGCATCAGCAAGGAGTGAGGCGCTGATGTAGCCGGTGATGTCCCAAACGCCGGCCTGGTACCAGGAGGAACCGTCGTCGCCAGTGATGGGGCCTTCGAGGATGAAGACTTCGGTGCCGTCCGGCAGCGACCCGATCGCATCGGACGATGTTGATGGACCGCTCCGGATCGTGGCGTCGCCACCTCCCGTGGAGATGACTGCCGTATCGCCGGATGTGTAAGCGCCAAGGGCCACCATCGGTGCGAACAGCGAGAGCCCGAAGACCCCGGCTACAACGATGAGCAGCATCCGCTGGACGCGCTTGAGGATTGCAGACAATCCCTTCCCTCCAGGTGAAGTCCAGACATGGCTGAGCAGCCCCTCAACCACCGTTGCCTGCCGGAAGACCGGGGACCATCCCCGGTTCAGCCACAAATGTCCCGCCACCAGCCTGTGGCGTGTCCCGAGTTCATCGGGCCTGGACATGCTCCGGCAAATACGAAGGCCGTCCCCTTCGTTGACCCCTCGTTTCAGCAACCGGGGTCTGGTGCGCCTGGATCGCGCGATGCAGATCGAGATGACCGAAGAGCCATCGTGAACAAGGGACCCGGCAACCACACGGGTTGCGCAACGTCCTGCGCGCTTTGTGCGTTATAGGGAATGAGAGGAGTCTGGGTACCGGCTCGTGCCATGCCATTCGCGACGTTCCTGGCGATGTTCACCGCAGGATCCGTTCGGCATCAGCCCGACGTCCGGAAGTTTCTCTCCCCCAAGGCACCGTGGACATGTCCCTTGCAGTAATGTATGGGACCGGTTCCACCTGGTGTCATTTCCCCCAGGACGAGTTGACCGTAGCAAAGTGGGTTTGGGGTGTCAAGCAAGCGTCAATTCAGTGAACGTTAAGAAAAATCGCAGAATCCCAGAGATATGGACTCGATGTCCCATGCGCGCCACGTCAGCCCGGTTGTCATAAGCGGCGCGCACCGCCGCTGTGCCAGGTTGTCGCGGAATACGGATTCGGAACCGGATCGGTATACGAATGGACCCCAAATCGTCGGAGTGGCGCGGGTTTTGGGAATTCGGGCTGTGCCTCCGTGGCCACGACGCGGTTGCTTCCGTCATTGACTGGAGTGAACGTTCGGGATGGTCGTGACAAATGTGTCCGGATGGCACGGCCAAGCCGGCAAAGCGAGGCATGAATGCACAAGTAAGGGGTTGCGATTTCGGTGGAGCACTCGGGGTGGCGGCCGGTGACACGGGCACCGAGTTCCGGCTGCCGCCCTATCCTTCCGGATGCTCCGCGGATGACCGGCGGCGGCGGAACCGGTTGGTGACCCCCGACTGGGTCTCGGTTTCCGCTTCCCGCCGTTGCGCGCTGGCCATGTCCAGTTCTTCCTGTACCTGCTCCAGCCGCACCCGCACTCGTTGCTCGTGCAGGTACCAGACATCGCGGTGCAACGAGGCATCGACCTGCCGCAGTTCCTCCAGCGCGGCAACCAGGTCGGCGATCCGGTAGTTCGTGTCGCGGTGAAGCTCGGTGACCGATTCGATCCGTTCATTGAGGCGGTCGATCCGGTCCTCGAAGTGCTGGCGCAACTGCTCGAAGCGCGCATCGGTCTCCTGCCGGTGATCGTCGTGCATGTCGATCAGCAGGTCGTGCCGCTCGGTCACCTGGCCCAGCAGGCGATTGTGATCCTGCCGCTGCCCGAGGATATCGGTGCGCAGTTCGTCGAGGGTGGGATCGACATGCACCAGCCCGCGCCGCTGGTCCTCGAACGAGTCGTACAGGTGGCCGAGATCGGCGCGTAACTCGTCGATCCGGGCGCTGTAGCTCTCGGCAATCTCCGCGACATCGGTGGTGCGCCGCCGCCCTTCCTGGTCCACGATCTTGATCGCGTCTTCCGCCCGGATGATGTCGCGCCGGAACCCTTCCACCTCGGTCCGCACGCTGTCAATCCCGTCCCGCAGGCCGTGGGTGATCGCGTTGGTGCGGTCGCCGAGCGCGGAGAGGTGTTCGATGATGATGACCAGTTCGTCCAGGCGCTGCTCGGTCTGGGAGGTGTCGTCGACTTTGCGTCGTGACGCTTCGACCAGTTCGGCGACGTGTGCCTGGAGCGACCGGATCGGCCGGATGCCGTCGTCGATCTTGAGATCGAGTTCCTGCACCACCTGGCGGGTGCGGTTTTCGTCCAGCGCGCGCGCCTGCGAGGTCTGCTGCATCTCCTGGCGCAGCTGTTCGATCCCGAGCCGCAACTGGGCGGCCATCGCTTCCTGCTGCTTGATCGTCTCCTGGTCGCGGGTTTGCCGGCTGGCGAGTTCGCGATTGGCGAGCCGGAGTTCGTCCAGCTGGTTCTGGAGGGTGGCGATGCGGGTATCGTCGCGCCGCCGGTCGTCTTCCTGGCGGCGGTTGGCGATCTGGTTGACCGGGCCGGTACCCGTCGCCTGCGGCTCGGGAGAGTCCGTGTTGGCGGGCGTGGGGACGTTGCTCTGGGCAGTCATGGTGGAGTTCCTCGGGATGGATCAGGGAAGTCGGCGCGCCGGCGGTTCGCCACCGTGGCCGCCTGCAAGGATACGGGACGCAGTCGATCCGTGCCGGTCCCGGCGCTACATTCTCGATCCGTCGAGCACCTCGATCGTGTTCGCGACACAACGGCCGAGCGCATCGACGTCGTAGCCGCCTTCGAGAATGAATCCGACCCTGCCGCCGCACCAACGATCGGCCAGGGCGATCGCCTCCCGTGCCAGGTTGTCGTACGCGGCATCGTCGAGCAGCAGACCGCCGATCGGATCATCCTCATGGGCGTCGTATCCGGCGGACACCAGCAGCAGATCCGGCTGGAAGATATCGATCACCGGCACGACTCGTTCGCGGAACGCCGCCAGGAATGCATCACCGCGGGTTCCAGCGGGGAGCGGCACGTTGATGGTGCACCCGAAGCCTTCGCCACGGCCGGTCTCGGTCACCCACCCCGTGCCGGGATACAACGGCCACTGGTGCAGCGAGCAATACAGCACCGCACCGTCTTCATAGAAGATGTCCTGTGTCCCATTGCCGTGGTGGACATCCCAATCGATGATCGCCACCCGTTCGATGCCGCGATCGCGCGCGTGTGCGGCCGCGATCGCGACCGTGTTCAGCAGGCAGAACCCCATCGCACGGTCGGGGGTGGCGTGGTGTCCCGGTGGCCGCGCCAGGACGATCGCGCGACGGAATGCGCCGTCGATCAGGCCGTCCACCGCCGCAATCCCGGCACCCGCCGCCAGGCGGGCCACATCCAGCGAGTCGGACCGCATCACCGTGTCGTTGTCGATCCAGCCGCCGCCTTCCTCGGCGAAGACCTCCAGTGCGGCCAGGTGGGCCGGTGTGTGAACCGCCAGGATCCGGGCATCGGTCGCTGGTCCGAACGCATGGTGGGGCCGGTCTGCCAGCAATCCGCGGCGTTCCAGTTCGCGGTCGATCGCGGTCATCCTGGCGGCGCGTTCCACATGGTTCCCCGTGTTGTGGCCGCGAAACACCGGTGATGTGAACACGGCCGTGGGATTGATGGGCATGAGGCTTGCCTCTCGGACATGCACCGAATACCTGCGTACGGGCGGAAAACCCTTCGTTGCGCATTTGCCG
>CAZSUN010000043.1:0-4138 GCA_964610045.1 uncultured Sphaerobacteraceae bacterium | reverse complement strand
CGGCGCCTCGCCTGTTCAGGAACCGGTGCGGCTGCCAGGCGAGGAATTGCCGGACGGGCGTGCAGGCGGTTGCGGCCGGGTGGCTTGCGTGGCGGCAGGCGTCCCTTTGCGGCGAGCGGCGCGGGCAGTCGCGATCGAGGTGATGTTCGATGCCGTCCGGATGGGTTCATCCGGCGCCGGTGCGTCCGGCACCGCACGGCGGCCCACGAAACTGGTGGGTCCCATCCAGTTGTAGTACAGCGCCCCAAACACCGGGATGCAGATGATACAGAGACCCCAAAGCACCTTGTTGTCGCCGCGCACGCGTGGCCGCCGCGCCAGGTCGCGAAGGGCCTGGACGTAGAGTGCGTATTGGGCAGCGCCAAGCATCACGATCAGCGTTGCCAGCATGGCGGTGTGCATCGACATCGGTGTCTGCCTGCTGGTGCGTTTCCCGCCCATTCGAAGTCAGGGCAGGACCGTCGCGCGCTGTCCAGCGCTCGACCGTTGCCGCCCATTATAGGGAGGACGCCCCGGCCGTACGATTGTACGTTCACCTCAGTTTGCAGCGGGTTCGATGTAATCCGCCACCACATAGCCCGTTTCGCCGGTATCGACGACGGTCACCGGGTACCAGGTGTACCCGTCTGCCTCGACCGTTTCCCCGGTGATTTCGAGTTGGGTTCCCAGTGGCATTTCCTGGAGTATCTCGCCGGTTGTCGATGGCTCGGACCGCAGGTTCACCAGGTCCTCCGAGGTGGCGACGATGTCGCCAACGACGGCTTCGAGCGGGGTGGCTTCTTCTTTCGATTCTGTTGCGGGGCTGGTGCTGGCCTGGGCTGCCGGCAGGGGAGAGGGATCGAGGACGATGTACCGGGCCCCGCCGGCGAGCTTGAATGGCGAAACCTTGACGCGCTCGATGTCGGCGTAGGTCGCCGGCGAGAGTGTGGCCCAGCCTTCGCCGCTGCCACCCGGCAGGTATTCGCGGCTGACATCGGGTTCCGGTCCGGTCATCGTCAGGGTGTGATCCCAGACTTCGCCGTCCACATTGGCCGCCTCGAACACGATCGGGGAGAACCAGGCCGGGAAGGGATTGTGGTTGCGGACCGTCGCGTAGAGCCCCACCGAGCGGGCCACCCAACCATTGGGTTCGGCCGATGGCGGACCGAGCGCCTGCAACCGGAAGTCGGACATGTCGTAGACCTCCTGGCCGCCGATGACCTGGGTGATCGCGATTTCCCATCCCCCTACTTTCACGGTCTCGCCGACGCCCGCCGGCGCGGCCGGATCGCTGCCGGCATCAGTGTCGGACGGATCGAGATCGGAGGGGATCTCGATCGTCGCGCCGTCGGCCAGGGCGAACAGCCCGTTCGCCCAGTTGCCGCCGAGGAACAGGCTGTCGAACCAGAGCACGGCGTTCGACAAGTCGTCCACGATCGGGGCGACCCAGCCTTCGACGGTTTGTCCCGCTTCGACCACGAATTGCAGCATCGGGTCGGGCGGGACCACCACCTGGGTGCGCCGGAGCACGCCATCCGACCCCGTGGCGGCGAAGTCGGTCATCTGGATCGAGCGCGGCCTGTCGCCGAGGTTGGTGACCGAGAGTTTCACCAGCACGTAGGCGTATCCATCCGGTGCTGCCGGGTTCGCGGCGTTGATATCGGCCAGCATGGCCGCCGCCTCATCGCCGGCAACGAGATCGGTCACGGTGATCTCCCAGGGACCGATCTGGGCGGCTTCGCCAATGGCGGTCACGGGCGAGGTGGCGAATTCCTGGGCGAGGGTCACGGGGTGGCTCCTTGGGGTATTCGGCAGGGTCGCGACGCCCTGTCCCGGTTATGGTCATGGTACCGCGTGACATCCCAAACTCCGTAGGCGCGATCCCCCATGGTCGCCCGTTTGCGGGGCATCCTGGTGCGGCCCGCCGGTCCTTCTGTCAGTCAGACGATTGCGGGTGGGTGTTGGTGTCGCGGGCCAGGATCGCGCGCACCTGGTCGCTGCCGACCTCCCCGAAGTCGGCGTAGAACGATCCGACCGCGCCAAAATCCCGGGACACCACGAGGGCGACGACCTGCGCTCCGATCCGCTCGAAGGCGTCGACGGCATCGGGCGGGGCGACGGGGATGGCGACGATGATGGAGGCGGTCTCGCGCGCGACATATCCCCATGCAGCTCTCATCGAGGCGCCGGTCGCAAGCCCGTCGTCCACCAGGATCACCACCCGGTCTTCGAGCAGCGGGAAGGGGCGAGCCCCGCGCAGTTCGCGGTCCAGACGGTCGCGGGCGGCGCTTGTGGTCTCGGAAAGCGCGTTCACGGTTTCGTCGTCGAGACCGAGATTCTCGATCAGCGGCCGGTTCAGCAGGCGGTGATTCCCCGGACCGATCGCCCCGATCGCCAGTTCTGGTTGCATTGGTGCTCCGATCTTGCGCACCACCAGCGCGTCCATCTCGATCCCGAGCGTCCGGGCAACCTCCGCCGCCAGCACCACCCCGCCGCGGGCGAGCCCAAGCGCGATCAGCCGCTCTCGCGGGATGTCCGCCACCAGCGGTTCCAGCGCATTTGCCAGTTTTCGGCCGGCATCGGCCCGATCGGCGAACGGTGGTGCGTGTTCGGCGTGCCTGCGCCACATAATGAAGCCTTTCCGATCGTGCCATTTTACCGGGATACCTTGATGGGAGATGACGTCGTTCGTCGCCGAGGGCCAGGCGGCGACCTCGGGCGCGATCCGGGAGGACACGCGCGAGCCGCGCACACGCCACCGGGGTGATTGCCGGTGCTCGCTTGGTCCTCCCCTACAATTCGTCGTACCTGTGGTGCAGGCCTACTGGTTTGATCCGGGCATCGTGGTATGGTCATCACCCAGGCCGTCTCCATCAGGAGGATCCCATGCTCACCATCGCCCATCGCGGCGCCTCGGCCCACGCGCCGGAGAACACCTTCGCCGCCTTCGATCTCGCCATCGAGATGAGGGCGGACATGATCGAGACCGATGTCCAGCTCACTCGCGACGGCGCGCTCGTGCTGATTCACGACGATCTCGTCGATCGCACCACCAACGGTCACGGTCCGGTTGCCGATTACGACCTGGAGGATCTGCTCCGGCTCGATGCGGGTGGCTGGTACGGGCTCGATTTCGTCGGCGAGCGCATCCCGGCACTCCAGGCATTCTGCGACGAGTACCTTCCCCGCATCCCGGCCTGCCTGGAGATCAAGGAGTCCTTCGCCACCGAACCGCTGATCGCATTCCTGCAGGCGCGAGGTGACCTCTGGCCGTGGCTTCAGATCACCTCGTTCTCGTGGCACGCCATTGTCACCGCGAACGCTGCCCTCGATATCCCCTGCGGCTTCCTCTCCCGCACGTTCGATCGCGACATCATCGACCGCTGCGCTCGACGCGGGCTCGCCCAGATCTGTCCGCCCGCGAATGCCCTCGACACGGACCTCGTCGGATACGCGCACGAATCCGGGCTGGTCGTCCGCGCCTGGGGCGTCTCTTCCTTGGAAGATATCGACCGCGTCTTCGCCACCGGAGCAGACGGCGCCACCACCAACTGGCCTGAGTGGATGACCGGCCACCCGGCCCGGACGTGAAGATGCAGGGCCGCCTTGTCTCGCGTGGGTAGGGAAAGTCTGTCTGGCGCATGCGATTTGTCATTCCGAGGCGAAGCCGAGGAATCTGAACATGACGGAATGGGTCAAGATTCCTCGCAAGCTCGGAATGACAATCACGGGTGTGCGCCGGAGAATGGCCTTCCTTCGGCCGGGCCGGGTGTCGTCGAACCAATCAAAGCGGCGGAGACGATCATGTCGCCTGACACTTCCTGGTTCTCGGTTGTCGAGGTCGAACCGGGCATCCACCGGATTTCCGAGCCGCATCACATCGAGGAGGTTTCTTCCTGGCTGATCGTTGGTGACGACCGCGCCATCCTCCTCGACACCGGCATGGGCGTGGCGAACATCCAGATAGCAGTCGAAGCGGTCACCACCCTGCCGGTGACCGTACTCAACAGCCACGCCGACTGGGACCACATCGGTGGCAACGCCCTGTTCCACGACATCCTGATCCATCCGGCGGAGGCGCACCGCCTGCCACTTGGGTATCCGAACGACCGGATGCGCCCGTGGTTCGGACCGGAATCCCTGACCGGGTCACTCCCCG
>CAZSUN010000042.1:0-30645 GCA_964610045.1 uncultured Sphaerobacteraceae bacterium | reverse complement strand
GCCGGTCCACGATCGCCAGGTAATCGCTACCCGCCACCGCCCCCTGGCGGCAGGCGCCTGCCGCGATGTCGTCGAGGATCCGCTCGGGGTCCTCGTTCCGCGGGTCCTCATTGGTGAAAATGCTGAGGTCCGCCAGACTGGCGCAAACCTCCCCCTGGAGCGGCCGCTTGCTCGGATCTCGCTCACCCGCGCTGCCCGAGACTACGATGATCCTGCCCGGGGCCATCCCGCGCAGCAGCGTCAGCACCTTGCGCAGCGATTCCGGCGTGTGCGCGTAATCGACGATCAC
This sequence comes from uncultured Sphaerobacteraceae bacterium, assembly GCA_964610045.1. Taxonomy (GTDB): domain Bacteria; phylum Chloroflexota; class Chloroflexia; order Thermomicrobiales; family UBA6265; genus JACCYX01. The sequence continues at coordinate 30,356 of CAZSUN010000042.1, read as the reverse complement.
CGTAAACGTCTGACCGGCATCGATCCTTTGCATCCGGCCCGGAACGCCCGGCGCGGTTGCCAGCGCGGTCACCATCGGCAGCACCGGCAAACCGGCTGCCCGCCCGATCCCGAGCGCGATCAGTGCGTTGTCGATGTTGAATCCGCCAATGAGTGGCATCGTCACCGGGAAGATTTCGCCGTCGACGAGGAGCACGAATGAGGCGCCACCGGGGCCGATGACAGGATCGGCCGCCCGCAGATCCGCGTCCCTGCCAGACGCGCTGGTGGTGACCACAGTCGCCCCGGTGGCGTACGGCAGGGCCGACATCGCCCCGGGATCATCGGCGTTCAAGACCACCGTCCCGCCTTCGGCCGCCACCCGTTCCACCAGCATCGCCTTCGCCCGCCAGTAGTTCTCGACGGTGCCGTGATACTCGAGGTGCTCGTGGGTCATGTTGGTGACCCCGGCAATCGCGAACCGGCTCCCGTCCAGCCGGTGCATCGCCAGTCCGTGCGAGGTCGCCTCGATTACGGCATGGGACACCCCGCAATCGGCCATTTCCCGCAGGTACCCCTGAACCAGGTTCGATTCCGGGGTCGTCTGGTGCGGTAATTCGTACGCGATGTCCGGCCCCACCCGGATGCCGACAGTCCCGATCAGGCCGGTGATGAGGCCGGCCTGGCGCAACAGGTGATCGACCAGGAAGCTGGTGGTCGTCTTGCCATCGGTGCCGGTGAGTCCAACGACCGTCAGGTCGTGGCTGGGATGCCCGAAAAAAGCGGCCGAGGCCGGGGCCAGCGCTGCCCGGCTGTTCCCGGCCACGATTTGCGGCACATTCACCCCCATGGGCCGCTCCACCAGCAACGCCGCCGCCCCGGCAGCAACCGCCCGGTCCGCGTAGGCGTGCCCGTCGAAGTCCGATCCCCGCAGCGCAGCGAAAAGGTCGCCCGGCCGCACCAGCCGGGAGTCGTACTGCACCCCGCTGACGATCGCGCCGCCGTCGCCAATCAGCGTACTGCCCTCGATCGTTGCCGCGAGGGCACCGACCGTCATCCCTCGCGGTGCCGGCTGCGGCAACGACGATGCCATGCGGCTTACCCAATCACCGGCGAGAGACGGCGGACGATCGCCGGAACAACCGGCACATGGCGGCGCTCGAACATCGGCGGGTAGCTCACGATCTCGCCGCCGAAGCCGATCTTGAACCGGTGAAGGCCCCGCCAGTCGTCTCCCCTGGTCCTCTCGGCTTCACTCGTCTCTGACGACGGTTCCGGATCCTCTTCCGGAATCCCCCACAGGTCGTAGGTATCGCAACCCCAGTCTCGCGCCCACTGCATGGCCGTGAACTGGAGCAGGAAAGCAGCGCCGTGCGCCCGGTGTTCGGTCGATGATGCGCCATACATGTAGATGGCCTCGTGGCCGAACCGCGCGGCGATCAGCGTCGCGGCAATCGCCTCACCTCCAACCAGGGCAAACAGCATCACCGCCCGGTCGCCCATCATTTCCAGGAAGTCGCGGTAGTAGTCGACTGGATGGATACCGAACTCGTTGCGGTCGGAGGTGTCCCGCATCAAGAGGTGGAATTCCTCGATGGCGCTGACATCCCGGACTTCGACATGGACACCTCGCCGCTGCGCCAGGCGAACGTTGTAGCGGGTTTTCTGCCGCATCTGCGCCAGGATGGCATCGTCGCTGCCGAGCGGGAGCTTCACGGTCCGGCCTGGTTGCTGGTGCCCGGGAACCACAGCCACCCCGGCCTCGCGGTACGTGCCGTCGAGCCCGATCTCACGATCGGGCTCGACGAGTGTCATCAGCGCCCGATGAGCCCGCCCGGCCCTGTCGATTTCGTCCCGCAATTGCGGCCAGAGCCGCGCGGGATCACCGTCGAACGCGGGCCCGCGCGGGATGTATCCAGCCGTCACACCCAGGCGCCCACGGTACAGAACCTGGGCCTGGGCGGTACCGGCATCCCCCTCGACGAGGATGCGCTCGGCCTGCCACCCGTGACGCTGCTTGAAATCTCCCCACTCCCAGGTCTGCAGGAAGTGCCCGCCAATCGCCTCGAGCCGGGCATTCCAGGCGATTGCGAGCGGGTCAGGGTTCGAGGATGCGGTTGATGTCGGCGTGCTGATGGGACCCTCCAGCCGGGTGACAACGCAACGGCTTTGCGTCAGGCGATGGATGAGACGTCTAGAATGGCTCGTCCTGGATGGACGCTTCGATCAGGGCGGCGTCGATCATGTCCTGGTCACCTTCCGGAGCCAGCTCCGCGAGGCGGTTCAGGACCCTGATCGCGCCACGCCCTCCAATCTCCCCGATGGCCAGGATGGCTCCGTGCCTTACATCCGTGTCGTCGTCGTCTTTCGCGATTTCGGAGAGCGGCGGCAAGGCATCGACATCGCCGAATGCCCCGGCGGCGCGGACGGCCTCGAACCGGAGCTCGGCGTCCTCGTTCGTCAGTTCGTCCAGCACGGTCGGCAACCACTCGCGCTGGTTGCCACGGCCCGCGGCGTAGATCGCGCTCGCCCGCAAGCCGATTTCATCCTCATCGTACATCTGCTGGACCAACCGGTTCACACGGCCGCTCGGTCCAAATATCGCGGCTGACTCCGCCGCGCGCCGCCGCAGGTGCCAGGATTCGGATTCGGTCTCGGCAATGCCGAACAGAAGCGACGAGATTCGCTGATGCAGGTCCGGCTCGCTCTCCCCCATCTCGGCAAATTCCGCCCATGGCCCCAGGCTCGTCGCCGCCGCAATCCGGACATCCTCAATGGGATCCGATGCGAGCACGTCGAGCAGGCGGGGCTCCACGCCGTCACCGAGCGGCATCCCCAACGCCTGCACCGCCAGCTGGCGCACCACGCTGTCATCGTCGTGCGACGCCAGCAGGAAGAACCGGGTGAATTCCAGAAAGACGTTGTCGGAGGCGATGTCTGTCGCCTCACGGACGACCGAGGCTCGGAGTTCCGGCGCGATGTCGTCCCACGCCGCCGTCAGCTCCACCAGATCGGCGGAGGTCAAGTCGGAGAGGGCGGCCAGGTCGGCATAGCGCAGATCGCCGGCACGCAGGCGCTCGATGACCTCCCCTATCGCCGGCTTGTTCGCGGCGACGGGGGAGTCGAGATCGTCATCGTCCTCCTCGTCCGGCGAGAATACGCGAAAATCGTCGTACTCATCGCCTTCGTGGAGGTCGTCGTCACCGAACATAGGTGTAGGTATCGCCGTCGGCAGTGATCTGCCGGTTCGAATCGAGTGTCTGGCGCAACAGGCTCGCCGAGAACGGCCGTTCGATGTTTACCACTGTCAGGAGTTCGTCGAACGTCGACATCAGGCTGTCACCGTCCTCGATCCCGATCCGCTCGAAGGTTGCTTCAACCACCGCATCCGGGCGACGCCGGATTTTGTCGTCGAGTGGCCGCTCGGTGCCCAGGCGCGGGAACCGCTCCTCACTGATCAGCCACTCAGGCGCCACCTCGCACCCGTAGGTGGTCGGGCGGAAGTGGTAGCGGGCGGCCCGCCGGTCGTCGAGGTCGAGCAACCGGGCGTTCTGGTCCTTGCCGGGGATGAACTCGACCCGGTAGTGACCGTCATTCTCGGTCGCGGTGATCGAAACCAGGGCTCCAGGCACCAGGCTCTCGGCGTAGAAGTCATCCAGGCCGAGGAGGAATCCGCCGCGGTTCGGCGTCGGATACCGCAGTTCGACCAGATACGTGGTGTACAGCTGCGGAATCTCGAACATCAGCACCGCCGACCGCTGGTCTGGAAGGACCGGAGCCGGGAAGAGCGCCTGCAACTCCTCGTCATACGGCAGCAGACCAAGCGAGTGCTCGTAGAAGCTCAGGACACGGCTCACGCTCGAAACAGAACGGTGGACGACACTCGCCGGGACCTCATCGACAAGGAAGCGGTAGTCCGTGCCGATCTCGTTCGGTTTGCGGCGGGTCGTGCCGATTTGCGGCAGGCTGCTGGTGCTCCAGAAGCGCTGATCGCTGGTGCCGACGAAGTCGAAATCGCGATGGTCCTTGAACAGCCGATAGTTGAGTGAGAACTGGACGGTCTCGAAGCTGGCGGAGTTCGGCCGCACGTTCAGGATATCCTGAACGAGCGTTGCATCGGTGAGTGGTTGCTCCTGCTCGGAGATGTAGTCCTTGATGCGACGAACGTCGTTGCGGCCAAGCCGCTCGACCCGCTCCTCCGGCATCCACTGCCCGGCGAACAGGGCGATCCGCGGATCGCCGCCCAACCGCGCTTCGAGGGCAGCGGCAATACTGGCATCCGGCACGTTGGAGAAATCAGACGCCGGCGCGACCGCAACGACAGGCGTTGGCTCCGGTTCAGCTGCCGGCAAGGACTCCGCGACGTCCGCGACCGGCTCTGGTTCCGCCGCTTCGATCGTTTCCGCAACAGCAGCCACCTCGATCGGCTCTGATTCAACCAGCGTGTCAACAACCGGCTCGGCCACCGGCTCGACGAGAACGATCACCTCGTCGGCGAAATCCTCCTCGTCCTCGTCGTCATCGCTCAGGTCGGGCATCGAATAGGTTGCCCAACTCGGATCGACTCGCGGCCGCTCCGAGATCGGCCGGGATGGACGCTCGATCTTCGGCAGAGGCGTCATGAACCGGGTGGCGAACGAGTGGACATTCGCCGCCGTGACATCCAGCGGTCGCCGGCCCGATCTGGTCGTCACAACGTAGTCCACGCCGTCGATCGATTCGATCCCGAAGACGTTCGCATTCCCGGCGAGCGCTCTCGAGACATCGGCCTCCGTCGCACCCGCCTGCCCAACCAGGAAGTCGATGAGCGTCTGGAGCGGTACCTGGATCGGTGAGTTGTCCGACATGAACATGCCGCGGCCACGCAGTGCACCAAACGCGCGTTCGGCGAGTGCCTGGTCTTGCGGGCTGCCGGCGAAAACCGGTACCGGATTTTCGAGGTTGAGGACCATGCTCGGTCAACTCCTTGGGGTGATTCGTGAGGGCGCGAGGCTCTTCCCGACGTACGAACCTGACCGCATCGGGAAAGGCGATTCAGGATTGGCGGGATGTGCGCTGTTTGAGGGCGGCGACCAGCTGTGCAGTCGAGAGGGGGGTTGCCGAATTCCGCAACAGGGTGAGAATGAACGCTACATCCTCTTCGGTCAACTGCACTGAACCGTGTTCAGACATCAGGCCAAAACTCCTTGCGCCTTGCATGACAAACCGGCATGCGTACCCCACCCGTGGAGGGGCACCAGCCGTAACTCACGGAGTATAGCCGTATACACCGTCTTCGCGCCGCGTTCAGGACAACCGCCAGCCGCCATCCATGGCCAATCAGGTGAATCTGCCCGGATTTGGCTCGTTTGAGGAGTGCCTGCGAGTCGATTTGGGTTGACTTGGCGCGGATTTCCCAAGTGTCGTGATACAACAAAGGTACCGGCGCCCGGAGGGCGAATACACCCTGGTTGAGCCCCCGGACTTCGAAATTCCTGCAGGAGCAGGTGGGAGGACCATATGTTCGACAAACTCAAGGATATCGTCAGCGGCATCACCGGTGGTGGCGACCTTGGCGACCTCGATCTCGGCGGCATCGAAAAGTATGTCGAAGGCATCACCTTCCCGGTCAGCAAGAGTGAGTTGAAATCCGCGCTCGAACGGAACGGTGTTCCCGATCAGTTCCTTGGCCTGGTCGACAAATTGCCCGACAAAGTCTTCGACAGCTCCGAAGAAGTCGTCAACAGCCTTGGCGCCATCGCAGGAATTGCCGGTCTCGATGAAGCCGCCGACAAGGCGGGCGACGCCGCCAACAAGCTCAAGGGCGCCGCGGACGATGCGGCCAGTGGCGCCAAGGGCAGCGCTCAGGATGCAGCCGATGCGGCATCGGATGCCGCTGGTCAGGCCCAGGACGCCGCCGGCAAGCTGAAGAACTCGCTGTAAAGCGCATCGACGAATGCGCCGGACACGCATCCCAGTGCGGATACGGATTTGCGCGCTCGGCTATCGACCGCGCAAGTCGGCCAGCACGTCCGCGATGGGCTTGCGATCCCCGAGATAGATCGGGGTGTCAATCGCGGTCCACTTCCGGACCTCGGCCCCGCGCAGCCGTTGCACCATCTTGATCAGCTGTTCCGGATCGTCATCCTCCAGGGCCACCACGAATTCCTGGTCCTGAATGCCGAACGAGTTGACGGTGTTGGTCAGGATCTCGGGGAATTCCCGGCCCATTTCGCCGTGCTCGATCATCAGGCGACGGCGCTCACGGTAATCGAGCAGGAACCACTCCGGCGTTTTGGAGAACGGGTACACGCTCAGGTACCGTTTCGCCGGGATGCCCTTGACGAAGGCCGGTCCGTGCGTGGGATCGTACTGCGACATGCCGCCGACCCCGATATAGCAGGAAACCGTGTCGAGATGCGCCCCTATCGACGTTCTCCCCACGCGAATCGCCAGGTTCTGCAGCCGGTCGAGCGTCTGCGCGTGCGCCCAGACGATCATCTCCGCGGCGGCATTCAGCCCAAGTGACGTGTAGGTCCCGCGAATCGTCACCGCATCGCCAGGTTCATCCAGCAGCTGCGAGAATTCCGCAGCTGCCTCGGCGTAGCCGCCATTCTGGATTGCTCTCCAGTCCGCTGCCCTTCGGTACAGCCACCATGCCGCAAACTGGTTCTCCGGGTTCATCTGCCATGCTCCTCAGCATCCAGGCCGCAGCGCACCGGGCCTTCGTATTTCCGTTCATGATGCGACGGTGGCGCGACTCTCCGCAACGGCGGACCGGAGCGGATGCCCATTCATCCCGCCAGTCCGGGCAGGTCTCCCTCAACCAGAACAGATGATCGACGGGTATACTTGCCCTGTGAACGAGCGACACCAGCATCCCGATTTCAGGAAACGGCTTTCCGCACTCGCCCTTGAACCAGGTGTCTACCTGATGAAGGACGAGACCGGCGCAATCATTTATGTCGGCAAGGCGATGGCGCTGCGCAACCGCGTGCGCTCGTACTTCCAGTCAACCCGGCACAAGGATCCCAAAACACGGGAACTCGTCTCGCACATCCACGATTTCGAGGTGTTCCGGACCGATACGCCGACAGAAGCCCTCATCCTTGAAAACGAACTGATCAAGAAGCACCAGCCGAAGTACAACGTCATGCTGAAGGACAGCAAGACGTACCCCTACCTGCGCATCACCAACGAGGAGTGGCCGCGGGTGATCAGCACCCGCCAGATCGTGAAGGACGGCAGCCGGTATTTCGGTCCCTACACCTCCGCTGGGGCTGCCTACCGCACCATCAACCTGCTCAACCGCCTTTTCCCGTACCGGAAGTGCGACAAGAAGATCACCGGGCACGACGACGTGTGCCTCTACTTCCATATGAAACAGTGCACGGCCCCCTGCATATCGGCGGTCGATCATGCCACCTACATGCACGCCGTCGATGGCGCGGCCATGTTCCTCTCGGGCCGCGGCGACGAAATCGTCAACGAGCTGCAGGAGGAAATGGAGCAGGCGTCCGACGCCTGGAACTTCGAGCGAGCCGCCGAACTGCGTGACCGGCTCGAAGCGATCCGGCATGTCCTCGAGCGACAGAAGATCGTGAGCGGCAAGGACATCAACGCCGATGTCATCGCCCTCGCCCGGGGCGCGGGGGGAGACGCCGCTATCGAAGTTGGCTTCCTTCGCAACGGCAAGATCATCGGTCTCGAGTTCTTCCCAATGCAGGCAGCGCTGGAAGACGATCCGCGAGAGATCGTCTCCGGCTTCATCACCCAATTCTATTCCGAGGCAGCCCTGGTACCGAGCCGGCTCATGCTGCAGCATGCCTTGCCCGACGCCGAACTCCCGGTGATCGCCGACTGGCTGGCGAGTCTTCGCGGCGCCAGGGTCGAGATCACCGTGCCACAGCGAGGCGACAACAAGTGGCTGGTGGAGATGGTGAGCAAGAGTGCGGACGAAAATCTGGAGCAAGCGCGCATCAAGCACCTCTCCGATGAAATGAAGATGACAGCCGCGATGACAGAACTCGCGGACGCCCTCGATCTGCCGAGGATGCCACGCCGCATAGAGTGTTATGACAACTCGAATCTGCAAGGCACAAATCCGGTTGCCAGCATGGTCGTGTTCCAGGACGGCAAACCGGCGAAAAAGGAGTACCGGCGATTCACCGTCAAGACAGTCGTTGGCGCTGACGACTTCGCGACGATGAAGGAGATCATCGGACGCCGGTTCCGCCGGGCAGCCGAGGCGGATGAAGAGACAGACGGCAAGTGGACCACCCTGCCGGATTTGGTCATCATCGACGGCGGCAAGGGTCAACTCAACGCCGCCCTGGAAGCGCTGGCCGAGGTCGGAATGTCGGTGCCTATCTGTGGGCTTGCCAAGGAGCAGGAGGAGATCTTCCTGCCTGGCCGCAAGGAGTCGATCATGCTGCCACGCGACTCGCAGGCGTTGTTCCTCGTGCAGCGAATACGTGACGAAGCGCACCGCTTCGCGGTCACATTCCATCGCAGCCGTCGCTCCAAAGCTGCGCTGCATTCCCGCCTGGATGATATTCCCGGCGTCGGCCCAGTGAAAAAGAAGGCGTTGATCAAGGCATTCGGCTCGGTCAAGGGCGTCCGCAACGCATCCATTGAGGAACTCGCCGCCATCGAGGGGATCAATCCCAACCTGGCGGCGGCAATCAAGGCGGCACTGTAGAATCGACCCAGCGAATGGTGATGAGGCTGGAAAGGCATTGTGGGCATGAAAGTCATGAGACTGGAGGAACCGCGGGCGCTGGAGCATGCGATCGCCACGCTCCAGCATGGCGGAACGGTCGCATTTCCCACCGATACCGTCTATGGCATCGGGGCTGCGATCACCGCGCCGGATGCACTTGCCCGCATCTACGATGCAAAGGGCCGGGATCACTGGCGCCCGTTACCGGTCCTGCTGTCGTCGCCGTCGGCCGTCAACGTCGTCTCCACCGGAGTCGACGACCGGCTGGCCGAACTCGCCAGCCGATTCTGGCCGGGCGCACTCACGGTTGCCGTACCCGCCCGCCCTGGTTTGCCCGTTCAGATCGTAGCGCCCGATGGGACAGTCGGTGTCCGCGTCCCGGACCATTCGATCGCACTCACGCTGGCGCAGCGGTCGGGGGGTGCCCTGGCGGTGACCAGCGCCAACCTGTCCGGCGATCCACCGGCTACCCACCCCGAGGACATCGTTCCTGAACTTGCCGGGCGACTCGACCTGGTGCTCGATGGCGGGATCGCGCGGCTCGGCAAGGCGTCCACGGTCATCTCCCTGAACGATGGTAGGATCAACGTGATCCGGGAGGGAGCCATTCCGGCAGCGACGATCCTGCACGCGTGGGATCAGATCGTCGCAACCAGGATTTCAGCGGCTGCGGGCGTGCTCGATGAGGTAGTTTCGTGACCAACAGGGACCTGACCAACTCCCCTTCACGCCAGAAGTCGTCACGCCGGGCGATCGAAGACCCGCTGGTGGATGAGCCAGGGGACATCCGTCAGGACGAGCACATGGTGTACGGTCTCGGCATCCCCAATGCCGAGTCGCGCCAGCCAGCCTATGGCCAGGGCGTGGTGATCAGCCTGCTGGCTGCGGGTGCGGTGCTCCTGCTGGCGATTCTCTCGATCGGCGAGGGCAGCGCCGGCGATCCGCCGGTAACGGAAAACACCGACCTCGTGTTTTGGATCATCGCCGGGGTGACGATGGCGATCGCCGCCGGGGGGGCTCAGTTCGCGGAGCGCACGGCTGCCCGCGCCGCCGCCGAGGTCGGACAGGTCTCACCCACAACAACCATGGCGACCGCGTGGGCGGTCCCACTCGTCTCCAGTTTCGCGGCGATCATGCTGGTGGCAACATTCCATAACCGGGTCATGTTGGTGGCTGGTCCGCTGATTGCCTTTCTCGGCATCGCCGGAGCGCTTCTTTCGCGCGATCTCCTCGACGAAGCGGACGAACAGTCGGCGCGCGTCGCCTCGGTCATCCACACCCTGGTCATCCATGCCATCGCGTTTCTCGCGTTCAGCGCGATCTACCTGAACAAGCTGGATTCCTGGGTGTCCGTTCCATTGACTGCGGTGGTGGGTGGACTGCTCATCCTCGAGACGCTGGAACGGGGCGCCATTGCCCCGCCGCAACGTGTTTTCTACGCCATCCTCAGCGCCTGGGTTTTCGGCGCGGTCACCGTGCCGCTCAACTGGTGGCCGACCTACGGATGGACCGGGGGAGCCCTGCTCCTGGTGGTCTTCTACATCGTGGCCGGGCTGTTGCTTGCCCGATCGCAGAAGGGCGTCCCCTCCGGCCGAGACCTCATCGAATTCTGTGGTGTTGGCAGCGCGTTCCTGCTCCTGCTTGCATTCCTGGCCTGACCATTGTCTCAATCACTATCCCGCCAGGGAGGATACGTGCCATGACCGACGGACAGCGACCGACACGCAAGAGCAATCGCCGCCAGTCTGGCAGCGATGACGCCCTGTACGCGTTGTACGACAGTCTCGAAGACCTGTACAGCATCCTGGAAACGCTCGATGAACTGGGAATCTCCAACCGGGATGACCTGGTCGCCTACATCGATACCCTGGATGCGGAAATCGACGAACTCGAATCCATCGACCGCAGCTAACCTGACGTGGATCTCTTTGAAACCAACCGGAAACAGCAACTGGCCACGAGAGGACCGCTGGCTTCACGGATGCGCCCAGGGACGCTCGACGACCTCGTCGGCCAGGAGCATGTGGTGGGTCCCGGCACGCTGCTCCGCAAGGCGATCGAGGCCGACCGGCTGTCGTCGGTCGTCCTCTGGGGTCCGCCCGGCTCCGGCAAGACCACTCTGGCACGCATCGTCGCCAATACCACCCGTGCGGAGTTCGCCAGCGTCAGCGCGGTATCCAGCGGTGTGGCCGACCTGCGCAGGGTCATCGCCGAAGCGCAGGATCGGCTCGGTATGCACGGCACGCGAACCGTCCTCTTCATCGATGAGATCCACCGCTTCAACAAGGGTCAGCAGGATTCCATCCTCCCCTACGTTGAGGATGGAACAGTCATCCTCATCGGTGCGACTACCGAAAACCCGTCGTTCGAGGTCAACGCGCCACTCCTTTCCCGCTCCCGCGTGATCGTGCTCCGTGCGCTTACGGACGACAACATCGCCAGCATCCTCCAGCGCGCCCTGGTCGATGAGGAACGCGGCCTCGGACGAGAACGCCTCGCCATCGACGACGATGCGCTCGACTTCCTGGCCAACATGGCGAACGGCGACGCCCGCTTCGCCCTCAACACCCTCGAGATGGCCTCCGTCGGAGCGGGAGACGATCGCCGGATCACGATCGACCTCGTCCAGGATGCCGCCCAACGCCGCGCTGCCACTTACGACAAGTCCGGCGACGATCATTTCGACACGATTTCCGCCCTGCACAAGACCTTGCGCGGGTCCGATCCCGATGCCGCGCTCTACTGGCTGGCGCGCATGCTCGAACGGGGCGATGACCCGCTCTATGTTGCCCGCCGCCTTGTGCGGTTCGCCTCCGAGGATGTCGGTCTGGCCGATCCCCAGGCGCTGGAACTCGCGATGGCGGCCCAGCAGGCCGTCCACTTCATCGGGCTGCCGGAGGGCGCGCTGGCGTTGGCGGAGTTGACCGTCTATCTGGCGCTGGCGCCCAAAAGCAACGCGCTGTACGTCGCCTATGGCAAGGCGCGGGATGACGTCGCCCGGACCCGCAACGATCCGGTTCCAATCCACCTGCGCAACGCTCCCACCCGCCTGATGAAGGATCTTGGGTACGGAGACGGCTACAAGTACGCGCATGACTACGCCGAAGGCGTCGTCGGACAGCAAAACCTGCCGGACAACCTGGCCGGCCGAACCTATTACCAGCCGGTTGACCGTGGATTCGAACGCGACCTCGGCCGCCGGATGGAGCGGATTCGCGACATCTACCGGCAATCGGCGAACGAGAAGCCTCGTCACTCGCCCTGAGCCGGCTCCAGGACAGCAGCATCCATCGAACATCGTCCTGCACCATCACTGAAAGGGATACGTTTGACCTACGTCGTTCCCATGAAACGTTCGTACGACCGTCGCGTCGAAGACTTGCGGCCGCTGGAGATCACCCCCAACGCCGCTCCGTACGCCGAAGGCTCGGCCCTGATCAAACTCGGCGATACCCATGTGCTTTGCACAGCGACCGTCGACGATGCCAACGTCCCGCGCTGGATGAAGGGGAGCGGAAAGGGCTGGATTACCGCCGAGTACTCGATGCTGCCCCGCTCCAGCAAGCAGCGAATTGAGCGTGAGGCGGTCAAGGGAAAACAGGGAGGACGAACGGTCGAAATCCAGCGCTTGATCGGACGATCGCTGCGAGCAGTGGTCGACATGCAAGCTCTCGGCGAACGTCAGATCATCATCGATTGCGATGTATTGCAGGCTGATGGCGGCACGCGCTGTGCGTCCATCTCTGGGGGATATGTCGCGCTCGCCCTCGCCTGCAACCGGCTGGTGACCGACGGCAAGCTCAAACGGTCGCCGATCCTGAATGCCGTCGCTGCCGTGAGTGTCGGGGTGCTTCGATCGACCGCACTCCTCGATCTCGAATACAGCGAAGACCACCGCGCCGAGGCCGACGTCAATGTTGTCATGACCGATGGCGGCGGGTTTGTCGAGATACAGGGTACCGCCGAGGGTGCGCCGTTCTCGCGCGACCTCCTTGACCGGATGCTCGCCCTTGCCGGCGACGGCCTCCAGGATATCTTCGAAGCCCAGAAGGCAGCCATCCGCGCCAGGGGATGATGCGTGCGAAATCGCTTGCCCTGCTCCGGCGCGACGTTGAGCATCACCCACCGGGCGGTGGATTCCTTGATCTGGACAGTCGGAAGGTGTCGCTGACGGTGCCAATCTCACAACCTGGCGCCGTAGGCGTCAAAAAGATGGAACGGGCTCGTTCCCGCGATCCGGAATGACGATTCCCGATCGCTCGCCACGGCAAGCGAAGGCGCCACCTCCTTGAGCGAGACGAACATGCCAGTGGGGTACTCCACATCCATTTCTGCAGACATCGCAGCCACCTCGGAAGCCTGCCGCGTGACGACCTTGTTCACCACCGTCGTCGAGCGGTTCGGCAATGAGATCTTCCGGTATTGCTGCCAGCTTGCCGGCAACGTCACTGACGCCGACGACCTCTATCAGGAAACCCTGCTCAAGGCGTTCAAGGCGTACGACCGTTTGCCGGGCGATGCGAACCATCGCGCCTGGCTCTACCGGATCGCCTCCAACACTTTCATCTCCGACCGCCGCAAGCTCTCGCGCATACAACCAATCAGCGATGGAATGGCGGAATCGTTGAGCGACGCACAGCCCGACCACGCCAGCGCACTCGATGCCCGGGATCTCCTGGGGGAGGTCGAGTCATTCGTGCAGGCACTCCCGCCGAAACAGCGAGTCGCCCTGGTGCTTCGCAAATATCACGAGTATGGATATGCGCAGATCGCCGAAATCCTGAACAGTTCGGAAGCCGCGGCTCGTGCCAACGTGCACGAAGCCTTGATGAAGTTGCGTGGCGCGTTCGCCCACAAGATGGAGGTCTGAGCCATGAGTGACGCCACTCGCGGGAACGGCAACGGGCTTTCATCCGGGCTCGATATCGAGTATTACCCACCCCTGATCGTGGACCGCACCATGCAGACGTACCAATCCCCGCCGCTCTCCGACCTGGTCGACCAGCCCGGTATCGACCCCTGCGATGTCGCGGAAGGCGCGATGCCCGATCTTGTGTTCGGCGACCTCACCCAGGCCGATGAGGACTGGGTCCGCCTGCACACACTTTCTTGCCGGTACTGTTCCGAGGTGCTGCGGAGCCTTGAAGACGTGTGCACATCGCTGGATGCGTGCAACGACCAGTTGTGCGACGAGGCAGCCGGCAAACTGCCTCCGGCCAGGGTTGCCCTCGGGTTGCCGGAGGCGCGTTACGGATATACGGAAACGCCGCTGGGCGATGTACTGATCGCCGCCAGTGACGCCGGGATCTGTGAGATCAGCTATCTCGCCAACCACGATCGCTATGAATCGCTACGCGAGATCGAGCGGCGTGGCTTTCTCGTCTACGAAAATGCCTCCGCGGTTCAGCCTGCCATCGAGCAACTGCATGAATACTTCGAACACGAGCGCAAGGATTTCTCCCTGCCACTGGATCTGACCGGCGTAACCCCGTTCACGCGTGACGTCCTGATGGCGACGAACGCAATCCCTTACGGCAAGGTCCAGACCTACGGTGAGGTGGCGACGACGATCGGCAAACCTCGCGCCTCACGCGCCGTCGGCAACGCGCTCGGCCGGAATCCGATCCCGGTGATCATCCCCTGCCATCGGGTGATTCTGTCGAGCGGGGCAATGGGCTGGTACACCGGAGGTCCGGAGATCAAGCGAACGCTCCTCGGAATCGAAGGCGTGCGCTACTCCCAGCCCACGACCAACGCCGAGCCGCAAGCACTCCAACTCGGACTTTGAATCGGCGTCCATCGCCTGTCCTGAGGCGAAGCCGAAGACAGCGAAGCGAGTCACGCCCGCAGCGGCGGAGGATCCCTCCCTGCGCTCGCGACTGGCGGCGGCGCCTGGCCACAACGCACGGAGGCGGTGATCGTCCGCCATGACGCCTCGTCAATGAAGGGCGGACGACCCGTCGCTCCGCTCAGGGGTCTGCCCGTACGGTCTGGAAGCATGCGGAGGCGAAATGACGCTGTTCGCGGAGCCGGGGGCTGCATAATGCAGAGAGCCGGTGGACGGTTGCCACCGGCTCTCGTTGACAGACGAAGTGGAGATTCAGTCAGCCGCGCCCTCGGCCGACTCCTCGGCCTGTTGCGGGATCTCCATCACCGCAGTGGGCGTCACCCGCCAGAATCGTCCCGCTGCCTGCTCCCAGTCTGCGAGCAGGTCACGTCCGAGCGCACTGCCAGTCGCCTCAACATGCCGTTCCACCAGGGCACGCAGATCCCGGCTCTCGCTCACATCAAGCCTCCGCAGAGAGACCGAATCCGCGTTGGTCCGGCTCTGAAATTGACTCGCCGGATCGTAGACCCACGCCACCCCATTCGTCATGCCGGCTCCAAAGTTCCGCCCGGTCGGTCCGAGGATCACCGCTTGCCCCCCGGTCATGTATTCGCAGCCGTGATCGCCCACGCCTTCGACGACTGCGGTGGCGCCACTGTTGCGGACAGCAAACCGCTCACCAACCTTGCCGGCAATGAAGACGGTTCCGGCTGTCGCGCCGTAGAGAATCGTGTTGCCGGCGATCACCTGGGGAGTCATGAACGGGGCGTCTCGATCGGGGAAGATCGCGACCTCGCCTCCGCTCATACCCTTGGCCACGTAATCGTTGGCTTCGCCCTCAAGTTTGAGCGACAGTCCTGGCACCGCGAACGCCCCAAAACTCTGTCCGGCACTCCCGCGGAAGCGAAGCGACACTCGACCCAATGGCGAAGGAGTCGCATCGCGCAGGACAGTCATCTCACCGGCGATCCGTGCGCCCACGGTCCGGTGCTCGGTGCGAATCTCGCCCTCAAGCTCGATCGACTCACCCGCGGCCAGACTCTCCCGGATCCTCGACAGAATCTCGGTGTCGAGTGTCTCCTCCGCGTTGTGATCGATGTCGACCGACTTGCGCCGGGCTTCCGGCGCGGCGGGTGTCGCGAGGAATCCGCTCAAGTCCAGCATTCCGGCGCGACCGTCAACCGGCTTCGGCGACAGCAGGTCTGTTCGGCCAATCAACTCATCGATCGTCCTGGCCCCCAGCGCCGCCATCTCCACCCGAAGCGCTTCGGTCAACCGGTTGAAGTAGCCAATCACGTCTTCCGGCTTGCCCGTGAACTTGGCCCGGAGATCCTCACGCTGCGTCGCGATGCCAGTCGGGCAGGTGTTCAGGTGGCACTGCCGCGCCATGTCGCATCCGATGGAGACCAGGACAGAGGTCCCGAACCCAAACTCGTCAGCGCCAAGAATCGCGGCGACGATGACATCTTCCGGCGTCTTGATCCCGCCATCGGTGCGCAAACGCACCCGCGACCGCAGGCCATTCATCACCAGCGTCTGCTGAGTCTCGGCCATGCCAAGCTCCCACGGCACACCGGCATGCTTGATCGACGCCAGTGGCGCCGCCCCGGTGCCACCGGAATGCCCGGCAATCAGGATGTAGTCGGCACGGGCCTTGGCAACACCGGCGGCAACGGTACCGACCCCCGCCTCCGCGACCAGCTTGACCCCGATCCTGGCGCGTGGATTGATCTGTCTCAGGTCGTAGATCAGCTGGGCGAGGTCCTCGATGCTGTAGATGTCGTGGTGGGGTGGCGGCGAGATCAATGGCAAACCGGGTACGGCATGACGCATCCGCGCCACGAAGTCGGTCACCTTGAATCCCGGCAGTTGGCCGCCCTCACCGGGTTTGGCGCCTTGCGCGATCTTGATTTCGAGTTCGGACGCCTTGGACAGGTAGCGTGCCGTTACTCCAAACCGGCCTGACGCGACCTGTTTCACCTGGTTGTGGCGGATATCGCCATCACCGGTATCGTCATACCAATGAGGATCCTCGCCGCCCTCGCCACAGTTCGAGCGGGCACCGAGCCGGTTCATGGCGATCGCCAGGGTCGAGTGTGCTTCCGGGCTGAGCGAACCGAGGGACATGGCGGTGACGATGAAGCGGCGGTAGATGTCCTCGGCGGACTCGACCTCGTCGAGTGGCACTGCCGGTCCGATCGCCTTGAGTTCGAACAGATCGCGAATGGTTGTCAGCGGTTGCTGACGCAGGAGATCCCGGTAGGACTGGTAGGCGTCCTTGTCGTCGTTCTGGCTGGCTGCCTGGATCGCCTTGACAATGGTTGGCGCCCACCCATGCGATTCGCCGTCGCGTTTGAACTTGACCAGGCCATCGTCCGGCAGGCGAGGCGCCATTTCCGTGTAGGCTGCCGAATGCCGCTTGCGAACGTCCTCTTCGATTTCGGCCAGGCCGATACCACCGAGTCGCGACGGCGTTCCGGTGAAGCATCGGTCGACCAGGTCCTGGTTGAGCCCGATCGCCTCGAAGATCTGGGCGCCCCGGTAGCCCATCGCCGTCGTGATCCCCATCTTGGAGATCACTTTCAGGAATCCGTACTCCATCGAGTAGAGGTAGTTACGGCGAAGCTCACGTGGACGGGTATTTTCGAAGCCGCGCTGACCGGAAAGCTGCGATGCCGCCTCCAGCGCAAGGTACGGGTAAACGGCCGAAGCCCCATACCCGATCAGGATGCCGAGCTGGTGGACATCGAACACTTCGCCGGTTTCGCAGATGAAGTCCGCGTCCGACCTGATGCCCACCCGGATCAGGTGATGGTGCACCGCACCCGTCACCAGCGCCATCGGTACCGCCGCGTGGTCGGAGCCGACACCGGCATCCGTCAGGATGACGATGCCGGCGCCATCGCGAACGGCTCGCTCGACGCCCGCGACGATGCGGTCGAGTGCATGAGCCAAGGCGCCTTCAGACTCGCCAACCGAGAACACCGTGCTGATCTCGGCAACCTTGAGATCCTCGACGTCACGCACCGCTTGCATTTCGTGACCTGCCAGGACCACACTCCGCAGATGAAGCAATTTCGCCTGCTCGGGTGATTCCACCAGCAGGTTGCGGCGCGGTCCCACGAAGGAATCAAGCGCAAACACCATTCGCTCACGCAGCGAGTCGATCGGCGGATTGGTGACCTGGGCGAACCGCTGCCGGAAATAGGCTGTCAGTGGCCGGGTGATGTTCGATAACACCGCCAGTGGCGCGTCATCACCCATCGACCAGGTTGGCTCCTTTTTCTCCCCGGCCATCGGCGTGACGATCAGGCGCAAATCCTCGGCGGTATAGCCGAATGCACGTTGCCGGGCAACGGTCGCCGGATCCGTTTTGGTGGCTGCTGCTCGCGTCTTCGCATCGGCGTCGACCGGTACCGGAAGCGGCTCATCCGCTTCGGGGATCGCCTCCAGGCGGATCCTGTTCGCACCCAACCAGGCGCAGTAGTCCTGTCGGTTGGCGACTTCGCTCTTGAGCTCGTCGTTCCTCAGAACGATGCCCCGCCCGGTATCCACCAGGACCATCTGGCCGGGGCCGAGCCGGCCCTTCTCGACGATGGTCGACGGGTCGATGGCGACGGTTCCGGCTTCCGAGCCGGCCACGAACCAGCCATCCGCGGTAATCGCCCAACGCATCGGACGCAGACCGTTCCGGTCGAGGGTCACGCCGGCAACCACGCCATCGCTGAAACCGAGGGCGGCCGGGCCGTCCCACTGTTCGAGTAGACCGGCATGGAAATCGTAAAACGCCCTCCTGGCCGGATCCATGTCTGGCAATTGCTCCCACGGTTCGGGAACAGCCATCATCAGGGCATGGGCGAAAGATCGACCGCTATGGCGAATCAGTTCGATCGCGCCATCCAGGCTGAGGGAGTCGCTGCCAGACATGGAAATAACCGGCTCGAGTTCGGTTGACGGCGTGCCGTCGACCAACTCGAGCCCAGGCGTGCGAGCTTTCATCCAGAGCCGGTTTCCCTGAACCGTGTTGATCTCGCCGTTGTGGGCAATCTGTCGGAAGGGCTGGGCAAGTCCCCAGGTCGGAAAGGTATTCGTGCTGTATCGCTGATGGAAAAGTGCGATCGCGCTGATCACATCATCTCGCTGAAGATCCGGATAAAACCGGTCCAGGTCTTCCGGCAGGAAAAACCCTTTGTAGACGATGGTCCGGGATGAACACGATGACACGAACAGATCGGCATCCGTCAGACCAGCATTGATCGCGGCCCGCTCGATCGCGCGGCGCCCCAGCATCAGGTCCCGCTCGAAGGTGTCACCATCGATCCCGGCGTTGCGTGAAATCACAACCTGGGCGATCTGAGGACGCGTCGCGAGCGCGGTTTCGCCAAGGACCGAGGGATCAACCGGAACATCGCGCCAGCCAAGCACCCGCAGGTCTCGGGACGCCAGCGCTGCCTCGACGAGTTGTCGAGCCTCCACATTGCGGGCCGGATCGACGGGCAGGAACACCATCGCGACACCATAGTCGCCAGCCATCGCGTAGTCCGCGAACAGGGCATGCGGCACCTGGATGAGGAGACCAGCGCCGTCACCCGTTCGGGCATCGGCGCCGACGCCACCCCGGTGCGTCAGATTGACCAGGCCGGCCAGGGCCTTCTCCACAATCTGGCGCGAGGGGCGGCCCGCGATGTCGACGACGAGGCCAACCCCGCAGGCGTCATGTTCGTATGTTGGCGAATGGAGCGGCGCGATGTCCGGGATGAGCGAAGGAGTCACGGGGATTGCGTTCAACTTCGAGGCCTTTCCGAATACCCCAAGGGCTGGTTGAAACTGGATGGCGTGATATTGTGAACAATTGCACAATCGAGAAGACAGATGTGCGAGGTCTGGCAATCGGACTTGCAACGCCCGGATACGCCTCGACCGGTGAGGGCGCCTACCACTCCATCGTGGGGACTTCAGTCTACGTCCACATGGGCGAACGCTACAGGTGCCAGATGCAAGAAGCTGCCTGCGACTATTTGGACGTTGTGCCCAAATGATCGGGAGTTATGCACAGGCGATGGATTTCGGTTTCCAGGCCACGGACAGCGGTATTCACAGACACAACGCGCAATTCCCTGGAACGCGGCACGGGCTAACCTTCCCACCACACCGTGCATGTTGCACCAAAATCCGAAGACGTTCGGCGAACGTTTCGACACGTCGATTTGGATTCTTCGCACATATTGTTCACAATGTCACAAGCAGAACTTACCGCTCACGCGTATGACGCGTTCCACAGGTGCAGGAGCCCACCGTATGTCCGGATTGCAACTCGACTCGTCGGTCGCCGACCCCCTGGCGATCGATGAAGCGCTGGAACGAATGGCCGCTGCCGATGTGGCCGTCATCGACCTCCAGTTCAGCGACATCGCCGGCGGCATGAAGGCGCTCACCATTCCGCGAAGCCTCGCCGAGCGCACATTCCGGCATGGCTATCGATTCGACGGCGCCGCGATGGCTGGAGGAACCCGCCAGGTCGAACTCGATCTCTACCTCGCGCCAGACCCAGCGACCCTGTCGATCATTCCGCAGCGCGGCCACGAGCCTCGCCGCGCCCAACTCTTTTGTTGGGTGGTACGTCGGGATGGTCAGCCATTTGCCGGGGATCCGCGATCCACGCTCCAAACCATGCTCGAACGCGCCTCTGCGGCTGGACTCGATTACCAGGTCGGGGTGGAGATGGAATTCTATCTCCTGGCTCGCGATTCCCAGGCGGGGACCCAGGTGCTGCCGGCGGTCGATGGCGCCGGGTATTTCGATGTCGGGGAAGATGCGCTCTCGAGCACCAGGGACGAAGTCATCGCTACACTGGAGGCGATGGGTGTGAGCGTCGGCGGTGCTCACCACGAGACTGGCCCTGGCCAGCAGGAACTGGATCTCCTGCACGCCGGCGGTATCCGTATCGCGGATCAGATCATCACGACTCGCCAGGTGATCAAGTCGGTGGCGAGACAACGAGGCTTGCGCGCAACATTCATGGCGAAGCCGTTTCCGGACGCACCGGGCTCCGGCATGCACCTGTTCCAGCGGTTCCTGTCCTACCCCGACGGGGCTGACCGGCTCATTGCCCCCGAGGACTCCTCGCGGCTCTCGCCAATCGCCAGGCATATCATCGCGGGACAACTCTCCCACGCGCAGGGGATGAGCGCCGTCCTGTGCACGACGGTCAATTCCTACAAGCGGCTTGCCGACGGCCATCGGGCCCCGCGGCATGCGACCTGGGCCCGCGTGAGCCAGGCGTCGCTGATCCGCGTACCGGCGTTCACCCCTGGGTCGTTCGCCGATCTTGAACTCCGCAGCCCGGACGCCATGGCCAACCCATACCTCGCGATCTGCGTCGCCCTCGGTACCGCTCTCGACGGCATTCAGCACGGCGACGAACCCGGCGCTCCGCTCGACGAAAACCTCGTCGCCTGGGACGACGACGAGCTCAACCGGCTCGGCGTTCCACCGCTCCCGAAAACATTGGGCGAGGCGCTGGACGCTTTCGTGGCCAACGACGTCATCCGGGAGTCCCTCGGGAACTACATTTTCGACCAACTACTCACGGTCAAACGCGCGGAGTGGTCCGACTACCGCCGTCACGTGAGTCCGTGGGAGCACATGCGGTATGGCGATCTCTAGTCCACGCCCTCGAGGCGACACCTTGGCATCGCCAGGGTTGGCATCCGCAGACCGCAGCCTCGCCACCACCTCGGTTGCCGACGTACTCCGTCACGCACTACCGGATGGCACGATCGTACTTGCCGGCGAAGAGGGCCTCCAACGTGAAGTCACCTGGGCGACCAGGTTGCGCCCGACGCCGCCCGCGTTCGAGCACCTTGCCGGTGGAGAACTGGTCCTCCTGCCACCGGATGTCCTCGAACTCCTGGACGAACGACTCACCCTTGCCGACGCCATTCACCAACTCGCAGGTTTCTCGGTGGCTGCGATCGCGGTATCGGGTGATGTGCGCTCCGAGGATCAGGATGCTGCCAACGCAACCGGCATTCCCTTGATATCGCTCCCAGGAAACCCCTCCTTCGGCACGCTTGAGGGCGCGACGTCACGGTACATCGCGGAGCGGCGACGCGATCTGCTGCGAAGAGGCCAGGAGGCGGGTCGCCAGTTGATGGAGGTAGCGATCGCCGGAGAATCGCTCGGTGATCTCGCCCGAGAGTTGAGTGAGATCTCCGGCCGCGCGGTGGCAATCGAGGCCCGGGACGGGCGGCTCCTGGCTTCCGCCGGCATCGCCGCTCCAATCACCTTGCCGGGCATTGAAGCAATCCTGGTGGAGACGCGCGGTCCGGTGTCGAGCTGGCTGCGACTGGTGGCGACCGGCAGTTCGGCGGAGCCGCCCTCCGCTGTGCATCCATCGCGCACGCAACTCCTGCGCGTGGTTGCGCCCGTTAGCGGCCGCGACGGTTTGCTCGGAAGCGTCTCTCTCCTCGTACCGGTCGACGAGGAGACAGCCGAGGACGCACTCTATGCCTCCCGGGGAGCAGCCGCCTGTGCCGTGACGATGACGCGGGAGCTTGCCGCAGCAAGCGCGCGTCGGGAGATCGAACTCAACGTTCTCGACGAGATCCTGGATGGCGCACTCCGGTCAGAAATCTCCCTGCTTCAGCAGGTCCGGCGCCTCGGACACGATCTCGACCGCAGCTACTGCACCATCATCGCGCGGGTCGACGCAACACCTGGTTCACCAGCTCGTTCGCGCGACGGTCGCTGGACCTCCCTGGAGGAAGGTTTGCACCGGGCGGCTCGCGGTCGTGGTGTGCGGGCACTGTGGCGGATACGCAATGCGAGTGCGGAAATCGTCTGGCCGGTAAATGACGAAAACGAACTCGGCTCCATCGTCAAGGACATCCATGCCGACCTCGCCGGCGCTCTCGCAGGCAGTGGCTCATCGGAGGTCGTCTCCATGGGCGTAGGGCGTATCCGGGCCGGTCTCGAAGGCATCCGGCAATCGCACCAGGACGCCCGGCAGGCGCTGACGATCGGTCGCCGCCTGCATGGCCCCGGAAACGTCACCCTCTTCGAGCGGCTCGGAGTGTACCGGCTGATCTATGCGGCGGAGCAGTTGCCGGAACTCCGAACCTTTCAGGATGAGGCGCTCGGGACATTGGTGGAGTACGACCACCAGCACGGTGCGGACCTTATTCGTACCCTGGAAGCCTTTTTCGCCGCCAACTGTAGTCCGAAGGAAGCCGCGGCACTGCTGCACGTCCATCGGAACACCGTGCTCTACCGGCTGGAGAGAATCGCGGAAATCACCGGGCTGGACCTGAACTCGTCAGATGTCCGGCTGCGCCTGCATCTGGCGCTGCACGTCCGCCTGGCGCTGTCAGCGTAGGTCAGGCATCCTCCGGGAATACCCCACGGGGCTGGCTGCCTCCCTGTCCAGGAACATCGGCGGGCACGGTGGAAGACTGCTCGCCAGGATGGTCGACATACCTGATCGGGTGACTCACGGTACCTTCACCCAATCGCTGCCGCATGACGGAAATGGCGGCTGGATTCTCATCAACCAGGACGAAGTTGCGTCCGGCATCCCGGGCTACTGCGCCAAGGGTCCCGCTACCAGCGAACAGATCCAGGGTCCAGTCACCGGTCCTGCTACTCGCCAACACCATTCGCCGCACGATCGCTTCCGGCTTTTGCGTCGCGTACCCGGTTTTCTCACGCCCGCTGGTGGCGACGATCGTGTGCCACCACACGTCAGTGGGAAGTTTGCCTCGGGCCGCCTTCTCCGGCGTCACCAGCCCGGGCGCCATGTAAGGCTCCCGGTCGACCGCCTCGCTGTCGAAGTGGTAACGATCGGGATCCTTCACGTAGACGAGGATGGTGTCGTGCTTGGTGGGCCATCGCCGGCGGGACTTGGCTCCGTAGTCGTACGCCCAAATGATCTCGTTGAGGAAGCACTCTGGTCCAAAAAGCGCATCCAGTAGCACCTTCGCGTAATGCGCCTCCCGATAGTCAAGATGCAGGTACAACGTGCCGTCTTCCGCCAGCAACCGATGGGCCTGCTCGATCCGTGGCTCCAGAAACATCCAGTAGTCGGTGAAGGCATCATTGTAGGAACTGATGCGCTCGCGCACTGTCTCGTAGCGCTGCCCCTTGAAACCGACCCGCGAACCGGCTGCCGACCGCGTCGTACGCAGGGAATCACGCCTCTGGATCTTGCCGGTGTTGAATGGCGGATCCAGGTAAATCACCCGGAACTTTCTGGCGGGCAGGACACTGGCGACCTTGAGATTGTCACCGTGAATGACGAGGTTTGGTCCGTCTGGAGTCCAAACCGGGAGTTCCACGCCATTCACGGTCACATCTCCGGGATTTGCGTTCGCCGGTGACACTCGACGGCCTGATTGACCCTCTACCGTCGACCACCGGCCCTACGGAGAGCCTACGCCAACACGGCGGAGGTCATCGCGGCCACCCGGTCAAGCGCCTTTTGGAGGTTCTCCTCGGAGTTGGCGTACGACAGCCGGATGTAGCCCTCGCCGGCGTCCCCGAACGAGGTGCCTGCGATGCCCGCGACGCCAAACTCCTCCAGCAACCGGTCAGCGAATTCGCGGCTCGTGAGGCCTGTCCCGGTGATGTTGGGGAAGGCATAGAAAGCGCCCTTCGGCATCACGCAGGAAATGCCGTCGATCGCATTCAGGCCATTGACGATGAGTTCGCGACGACCCCGGAAGGCTTCCCGGAACTCCGCCACCCTGTCCTGGGGGCCGGTCAGCGCTTCGAGGCCAGCGCGTTGGACAGCTACCGAGGTGCATGACACGCTATTGACGGCGAGGCGCGTGATGGACGGAACCAACTCCTTCGGGAAGAGGCCGTACCCAAGGCGCCAACCTGTCATCGCGTAGGTTTTCGAAAAGCCATCGAGGATGACGGTGCGCTCGGCCATGCCGGGAAACGTCGCGATCGACGTGTGCTCGCCATCGTAGATCAACTCCGCGTAGATCTCGTCGGCCATCACGATTAGGTCGCGTTCGACCGCAATCCGGGCAATCCGCTCGAGTTGGTCCCGATCGAGTACGCCACCCGTCGGGTTCGCCGGGCTATTGATGATCAGTAGCCGGGTCCTGTCGTTGACCAGGGTTTCCAGTTCATCGACATCGAGCCCGAAGCCGTTTTCCTCGCGCAGGGCGATTGGCACAGCCTTCGCCCCGGTGAAGTCGATCATCGACCGGTAGATCGGAAATCCGGGATCCGGATAGATCGCCTCGTCCCCCTCCTGCAGCAGCGCAAGGATGAGGAAGAACATGATCGGTTTGCCACCTGGCGTCACGATCACCTGATCCGGAGCGTAGTCCAGATTCCGGGTCGTGTTGATGTAGTTGGCGATGGCCTCCTTGAGCGCCGGATCTCCACCCGCTGGACCGTAGTGCGTCCAGCCCCCCTGCAGCGCGTCGACGCCGGCCTGAATCACATTCGCGGGCGTGTCGAAATCGGGTTCCCCGACCTCGAGATGCACCACACTCTTGCCCTGCGCTTCGAGCGCTCGTGCCTTCACCATCACCTCGAAGGCGGTCTCGGTACCAAGGCGGCTCATCCTGTCTGCAAAGCGAACCGACATGCCGGGGGATCCTTTCACCATCATGTGTCCACCGATTCACCACCGGGGAGTCTGCTGGAAGAAGCATGCAGGGCAGGCGGTGTCGCGGCAAGGCCGGATGCCGAAATGATGCATTCCACCGTTGTGTCCAGCTCCGTATCCGGCCCGATCAATGTTTCGGCAACGAACGACAGGACATCGCGTGGCCGGAACCAGTCGCGCATCTCGAGTTCACCGAACTCGCCTGACTCCTGTTTGGTTGCGTGGCGGCGCAGCGTTTCGTCGAACGGCAGGTCCCAATACCAGAATGATGTCCTGCCCCGATGGTCGGACTGGAGTCGATCGAACATGTCGCCATAGCGTCCGGCATCGAGGACGCCCTCGACAATGACGTGATACCCGCGATCGAGCGAATATCTGGCGACCGTGTCGATCAGGCCGATGTTGACTCCATCCGAAACATCCTTTTCCCAGAGCATGTCCCGGCGTATCACGTCCTGCGAGACGATCGCGATGCCCCGCCCGCAGCGCTCACGCAAGCGTCGCGCCGTGGCGGTCTTGCCGCTTCCGGAATTTCCGCGAAGCACGACCAGGCAGGTACCATCACTCCCGGTCGGGCCAGACACTCGCACTACTCCCCCTTGGCAATCCCCGCAATTGCAGGGATGATCCACGCAAAATCGATGTGCATACAATAGGCAACTCAACCATGAACGTCGACCGAGCGCTCCTGACCAGCCTGAAGAACCTGTCGGAGTCAGTACCTGCCAAGCCCGTGAGCGCCTCATGACCAGCGAGCCTGACAACCGGCCACACCGGATCCACACACCAATTGTCCGGCGCAGTCTCGGTACCGATGTGTACGGGGCGATCTGGGAGCGTCTCGCCACGCGGGAGTTGCAGCCTGGCGATCGCCTCTCCGACCTTCACCTGAGCCGCGAACTGGGCGTCAGTCGCACGCCAGTCCGTGAGGCGCTGCATCGCCTGGTGCAGGACGGGGTGATCGTCTACCGTCCAAACCGCGGGTTTTTCGTCGCCAAGTTTTCCAGCCGGGATGTCGGCGAGATCTTCGACCTGAGAACAGCCCTGGAGACACTTGCCCTCCGGACCATGGCCGGACGTTTCAGTTCAATCGATACCCGCGAGCAGGAACTGGCGCTCGAGCAGGTTGTCGAATCACTCACGGCGGCACGCGATGGCGGGAGTGTTAATGAAGCAGCCTCCACGTTCCTGGAAGTGGATCAAGGATTCCATCAGTGGATCATCAACGGATCGGACAACCAACGCCTGATCGCGATGACCAACGCTCTGTGGGGGCAAATCACCATCTTCCAGCGGGCCGGCACCCACGTTCCTGGATGGATGGACATCGCGATCGAACAGCATCGCGAGATTCTCCTCCGACTGCACGACGGCAGGATCCCCGAGGCAGAACTGGCGCTCGAGCATCACATCCTGGACATGAAGGCGAGGATTCTCGCGGAAAACGCACCCGGTCTCATCTCCGTGGATGACGGTGAGGAGTCTTGATGAATGATCAGGCACCAGGACCAGACGAGTGGGCCCCGCTCTCACCCGAAGAGGTAGCCCGATTGTTTGAGAACTACCCAGGCTTCTGGGTAGTATCCGGCGGCTGGGCGATCGACCTGTTTCTTGGTAAACAGACGCGACCACATGCCGATATCGATGTCCAGATTGACCGGCGAGACGCCACTCTGCTCCATCGTGCGCTGCCGGGCTGGCTGCTCTACCTGGCCGACCGAGTGGTTTGCGAGTGGGCTGAGGGCACGTCTGTACCCACCAACGTGAGCGACATCTGGTGCCGGCGACCCGAAGGGCCATGGAAACTCCAGGTAATGCTGGGTGAGTTCGACGAGCATTCGTGGTATTTTCGGCGCGACCGGTCGATTCGCGGTCCGATCGCCGGATTCACGATCGACGTGTGTGGCTTGCCGGTACTGGCGCCGGAAATCCAGTTGCTCTACAAGTCAAAGATGCCGGAGCTTCCCAAGAACGAGCACGATTTCCTCCGCGCGTTGCCACGGCTCGACGACGATCGGCGGAATTGGCTCGCCAGGCAGCTCGTTCTGCTCTACGGAACGCATCCGTGGCTCGAGATGATCAATCAACAGTGGCCATCCAACAGGGGCGCTGAGCTCACAAACCGATAGCTCAGCGCCCCTGTTGACGGGCACGAGTAGCGAAACTCCGGCAGGAGCACATCTGTCACTGGCAGTTCGACCCGCTGAATGACCCGGCAATCTGCGGTGTCTCCTTGACTTCCGCCATGCCACTCGCCACCTCGGCCCCTTCGATCACCACCTCATGTTCAGTCGCGCGTCGATGCCGATCCGGCCTTCAATACCATCATGGTCGCCGCCATCATGGCGGCCGTAGGTAATCGAGAAGGCAACTGCGTCTATATCCTGTATCCTGCCATTTCCTCGATCGGTTCGACTCTCAGTTCGTTTGCCTGGAGACCACTATAGAACGCACGTTCTTTCGGCATTGGTTTCACGACTGCCAGGATTTTGGCGCGCCAAGGCTGGTCAGGCTATACTGGCACCGTAGACATAGGGTCACGTGACCGCTGGAAATCGATCCAGTTTGGCGAAAAGCAACCGGCTATCCCTAAAGTCACGCGTACGTACGCGCCCGTAGCTCAGCGGATAGAGCGCTTGCCTCCGGAGCAAGAGGCCGCAGGTTCGAGTCCTGCCGGGCGTACCGAAAACTCCACATGTCACATCCTTCAAGCGCTCAGTCCGTGGTCATGGACTGAGCGCGTTCCGCCGTGGGAAGATGGCGACATGACAGGCTTCCCGGTTGGGATCGCCGCCACACTCGCCTGAC
This sequence comes from uncultured Sphaerobacteraceae bacterium, assembly GCA_964610045.1. GTDB lineage: Bacteria > Chloroflexota > Chloroflexia > Thermomicrobiales > UBA6265 > JACCYX01. Next base: position 2,415 of record CAZSUN010000042.1, on the reverse strand, counting down.
CTCGACGCAGGGTGACACGTCGCATGGATCGCCCCCTTATCAAGAACGCCGATCAGCCAGAGACGCGCCGAACTCGCGTTCGCCGCTGGCTCGACGCCAAAACGTGGTTCACCTGGATGGACCTCGCCCTGGTGGTGATCATGTCGGTGGCCTCGCTGGCGGCAGCCTGGAGCGGCTACCAGGCAACGAATTGGAACAGCGAGCAGTCCGAACTGTATTCGATGGCGAACACCATCCGCATGCAGTCGGTCAGCGTCTCGAACACCGCCGACGCCCAACTGACGGTCGAAGTGCTGCTGTTCAACGCCTGGGCCGAAGCCTATGTGCGCAACGACACCGCCTTGATGAACTTTTACCGCCAACGAATGCTGCCGGAGGTGCAGGCGGCGCTTGACGCCTGGATCGCCACCGATCCACTGACCAATCCCGACGCACCGCGTGAGCCATTCGCCATCGATGGCTTCATCATCCATACCCAGGCGACGGCAAGCGATCTCGAGCAGCAGGCATCACTCCTGGTGGAAGCGGGCCAGAAAGCCAGCCGCAACGGCAACCACTACGTGTTCAGCACGGTCCTGCTCGCCCTGGTCCTGTTCTTCGCCGGACTGGCGACAAAGTTCACCTGGCGGCCTGCTCAACTGTTCGCGGCGAGTCTTTCCAGCGTGCTCCTCCTGGCCATCATCACCCGGATGGCGCTGTATCCGATCGCGTAGCGATCACATCCATCCGTGAGATCCAGACGATCATCGCCATCGCCGTCAGCGCGATGAGCACCATGCCTCCCACCCGGACCGGCTCGAGATCCTCCGCGAGCAGGATCAACAGGCACGGCACGATGATGAGTGCCGCCAGAATCGCATTCCGGTAGGCACGGACCGTCGTCACCACGGACGGACGTCGAACCAGCGACGACGTGCCAACCCAGCCAACGGCAGCCACGACAAGACCGATGAACGCGGTGATCCGCGCCGCCTGCCGCACCCCACGCACGACGGTATCGAACACGGCGGTCGCTGCCTCGCGATTGACATCGGGTCCCAGCGAATCGAGCAGGTACCGGCGTCCAATCGCAATCAGGATCACCAGGACGACCATCGCCACCGTCGTTCCGATGCCGATGCCAGCCACCATGCCCCACTTGTTCAGCGCCACCAGCAGGCATCCGGCGAGCGCAATGAGGGTCACGATCGGCAGCACGATCGACAGTGTTTTGAGTTGCTCGATCAACCGCTGCGATTTGGCCAGCCGCTCGGATTCGAAAATGACGACTTGTGTGTTCTCCGGACTGATCGTGATGCGGGAGATGATCTCCAGCCTGGATTCGCTGAACCGCTCCTGGACGTCTGCCAGCATTGGCGCGAGATCGAGGATCAGCTGCCCCTGCTCGATGGTGACCGCGCCCTCCCGCTCCCCGGTAAGTCCGTCGATCAGCTTCCGGTGCGCAACCTCAATGGCGGCATCCCACTGCTGTTGGAACGATGGTGACTGCACGTAGTCCAGCACCGTGCGATGGACGAAATCGAGCAGGAACGACATGCCGATACCGCGCAGGATGGAATCGGATCCCAGTGCCGCGATGGTCGCGTCGTCGTCCCGGATCCAATCGGAAATGACTGTGGTCACCCGGTCGGCGATGGCCGCCTGGACGTCCGGGTCGGCGGCAAGTGGCGAGACCGTGTGAACGAAGGCGTCCGTGTTCAGCACCTCGATCCTCGCCCAGACGGAGATGATCGACAGCAGCAAACCAAGGCAGAACACGACCAGCAGCACCCAGGATGCGATTTTGCGCCATACCGGGTCGCCTGGCGTATCGACCAACTCGTTCGCAGTTGTGGTGGCCATCCGCATTCCCCCAGGCTTCCCAATGACACTGCCAGCACCGGATTTCGCGATGATCTTGCGATAAATGCCGCACGTTGGTCAACCGTACCCACCTTCCCGGAACCATCAATCGCGACCAGCATTCCGGTGCGGTTTGCGGAGTGCACTGCACCATTCCAAACCGCTGGGGCGCGCTTGGTGTCACCAATAGACATTTGACAGCAGTAATCGGGGTTCGTATCATCCTCGTGTTGCATACATTCGACAGGCCGTAGGCCAGCAGCGTGACTCCGCCGGAGCAACGATCGCTTCGCCATACCCGGACCCGGACCCGGGGCACCGCGAGCGGCCTGATGGCTTCGTTTCCACCCAATGGGTGGGCGTCTCATCCGCTGGCGATCGAGGCGCGGCAACGGTTTCCGCCGTGCCGGCAGGGAGGGGCTCGATGGCGTCTGCGATTACCAAGGATACCGGCGCTGACCGGACATTCGTCATCACGAACTACATCGTGCTGTTCCTGTTCCTGCTCGCCGTCGCCTATCCGATGGTCTACGTGGTCAGCGCCTCGTTCAGCAGTCCCAGCGCCGTCACCTC
>CAZSUN010000041.1:0-30995 GCA_964610045.1 uncultured Sphaerobacteraceae bacterium | reverse complement strand
ACGCGCTCCGGCAAGATCATGCGGCGGTTGCTCCGGGACATCGCCTCCGGGCAGAAGCTGGGCGATACGACCACCCTGGCCGATCCGTCGATCGTCGAGACCATTCGCGATGCCAGTCGTACCGGCAAGGATGAGGATTAGGAACGAGCGCGCGGCCAGGAAGGCTCCAGGTTTATCCAGGGGTGTGCCGGGGATCAGGCGGTGGCCGGGTTCACTCCTCCACCGAGCAGGTGATCCCCAATGACCCTGGCTGATGCCCGCACGGCGATCGTGAATCCGAAGAATGGTCCGAAATCCTGGGTGGCCGGCATGCTGGTGATGGCCAGTCCCGGCACGCTGGTTTCGAAGTGCTCGTTGAGGACCGGAAAACCATTGCGCGTTGCCAGGTCCGGCAGGATGTTCCCGGCAGCGAGGAATGGTAGCCGTGCGATGTCCATCCGGTAGCCGGTTGCCAGGATGATGTGATCAACAGCCAGGCTCTGCCCGTTGTCGAGGTCGATCTGCAGATCGCCGCTGGCGCGTTCGGTGCAGGCGACGACGCAGGTGTGGGGCCAGCGCCAGATGCCCTCACGCATGACCCGCGACTCCAGCCACGATTCGATCTTGAGCCGTCCCTCGGCATAGAGCCGTGTACCGATGCGCTCCTGGTCATCGGGCGAGAGCCTGCGGTACCAGCCGGGATCATCGAGCATCCGGTCGACCATCGGTCCGACCCAGGACCAATCGGCTTCAGCGAACGCGGGGGACGCCTGTCGATGCACGAGATGTACCTCGGCTGCGCCCGCCTCGTGGAGCAGTGCGGCCCACTCGTGGGCGCTTTGGCGGCCTCCGATGATAGCCACCCGTTTTTCCGCGAACCTCGTGAACTCGACGCAGTCACAGGTGTGCTCGAACCTGCCCGGTGGCAGGATGGCTGCCAGGTCGTCCGGGACGTGGCTGAACGCGCCGAACCCGATCGCGAGGACGACCTTGGAGGCAGCGAGTGTCTCGCCCTGTCCGAGCACCGCGCGAAAGCCGCCATCCGGCGCGCGATCCAGCCGGGTGACTGTGTCGAGGATGGGATCGATCTGGTATTGCTGGCGAAACCAGTCGCAGTAGTCCAGGTAGAGCGCGCGGGAGAGCGGGTGCAGATCCTCCGGAGACTGTCCCTGGCCGCGAATATAGGCATTGAGGGTGTGGATACCCAGGGGATCGAGATGCCAGTCGCTGGCGGATCGGAGATACATGCCGTCTGGCATGTGGACCTGCCAGAACTCCATGGGTTTTCCCACAATCAGGTGGTCGATTCCCAGGTGTCCGGCGTAGGCCGCCAGCGACAGCCCATACGGGCCAGCCCCGACGATCAGGAGTTCGGTGGTTCGTTCCGGCATGGATGTCACTCCTGGCGGCGCATCTACGGCCAATCACCTCAACGCAGGCGACCATTGTGCCGATGTCCTTCCCGTTTGGGAACGCGGGAGGTAACCAGGCGCCAGGTGTTCGGGAGTGCCAGGGGTCTGGCGGTAAGGTCGTGAGGCGGCCGGATCGCAATCCTGCCGCCTCCGGTATCAGCCGGCGTAAACAGCCTTGCCCGCAGGGGCGGTAACGTCGTTACCCGCGGTGTTTGGCGCGAAACGCGTCAGCGTGAGTCCTCCGAACGCCACGATCATCCAGATCGGCGAGACCACGCCCGGGAATCCCGGCAGCCCGGTGCCGCCGGTGAATCCGACGACCGCGAGGACCGGGATGAGGCTCCAGACACCGATCCAGATCGGAAGCGAGCGCTCCTTCAGCGCCATCCAGGCGACTGCCCCGGCGGCGACTGTTACGCCAAACCAGCCGATGTACGATCCGAAGTCGTTCAGGATGTAGTAGACGTACAAACCCATATCGTCGTAGGTGCCGGAATCCATGCCGTCGGCGTGGTAGATCGCGCTGGCGCCCTTCCAGCCGTAACCGAGACTCAGCGCGCCGGCAGCGGCTGTGAGCGCCTGTGTCACCGTTCTGGCTGCGATGCTTTCGGGAACGGCCGGTTCGATCGACTTGCGCCAGCAGGCGGCCAGGATCAGCAAGGCCGTGACCGCGAGGAATCCGAAGACGATGCTCAGGTGGGCAGCCAGCTGATCGATCTTGCCAACATCGGCCATGGTGACGACGTCGCCGCGGGTGCCGTCGCCTTCCACGTGGATATCGGTGACGAGTGTGCCGAGGACGCCGAGTATTCCCGCCGCGACCCCGGAAAGCGCCCAGATGTTCCGCCGGCCAGACGCAGGCCGGATGGAGGTGACCGGTTGTGCCATGGTGATGCCCCCTTGAGGGATGTTCCCGGCTCCGGATGAGCCAGGCGCAGGACTGGTGAGGTCCACAAGGGGTGGTGCCGTTTTGGAATCGAAGCCTGGTTGGCATCCCGATCCTCAACAGGGAACGACGAACTGGCACAGTTGGTTCCCTAATAAGTTCAGCCCGGCGGTGACTCGTCACCACGGGGCTGAACGGAGAGGGTTCCAGCTGGTCGTGTGGTCTACCTGAAGATGACCCAGGCAGCAAGGGCGCCGCCAACCACGATCACGAAGATGCCCGGCAACAGGAACCCTGCCGCAGATGCCGGATTGATACCGGTTGCGTAGACGCCGGTTCGTTCCTTCACCCGATCCAGAAACTTGTGCATCGTTCTCTCCCCACCTGGCGCATCGTCTGTCGGTGCGCCGTCGACGCAGCAGGGCTGTCCGGGCGCGCTCAATGTCTTGCCACTAGTGTAGCGAATGGTCTTCGTCACCGCGACCATGCCTGCGGCTATTCGGTACCACTGCCGGTTTCAATGGCCGGGAGATTGCGCATGGCGGGAAAGAGGATGACGTCACGCAAGGTGTCCTGGTCCGCCAGCAGCATGGCCACCCGGTCGATCCCGATGCCAACACCGCCGGTTGGCGGCATCCCGTACATCAACGCCGTCACGAAGTCGATGTCGATCGGCATCGCGTCCTCGTCGCCGGCCTCCTTGTCCTTCTGCTGGTCGAGGAAGCGTTCCAGTTGGTCCAGCGGATCGTTGAGCTCCGTGAAGGAGTTGCCCAGCTCCGCCCCTCCGATGTACGGCTGGAATCGCTCGACGTGGGTCGGATCGTCGATCTTGCGCTTCGCGAGGGGCGACAGTTCGACCGGGTAGTCGATCAGGAACACCGGCTGGATTTGGAACGGGCGCACGAACTGCTTCAGCAGCTCGTCCACGATCCGCGGCCAGACTGTGTCGGAATCGATATCGGCGCCGGCGGCCCGTGCCGCGGCCAGGAGCGAGGGCTGGTCCGGATGCGCCAGATAGTCGATGCCGGAACCTTCGAGGATAGCCTGGCGCAGCGTCTTGCGCGGCCACGGCGGGGTGACGTCGATCGTGTTTCCGGCATTGGTGAAGACCGGGCCGCCAAACACGGCTACGACGGTGTGGTGGATCATCTGCTCCACCGTGTCCATCATCGTTTCGTAGTCGGCGTACGCCTCGTAGAACTCGAGCATCGTGAATTCGGGCGAGTGGTTCTTGTCGATCCCCTCGTTCCGGAAGTCCTTGGCAATCTCGTAGACCCGCTCGTATCCGCCGACCAGCAGGCGCTTCAGGTACAACTCGTCGGCGATGCGCAGGTAGAACGTCTGTCCGAGGGCGTTGTGCTCGGTGGTGAACGGCCGTGCCGCCGCTCCGCCGTAGAGTGGTTGAAGGACCGGCGTTTCGACCTCGATGTATTCGCGGGCGTCGAGGAACGACCGGAACGCGGTGACGATCTTCGACCGGATCGAAAAGACGCGACGAGTTTCGTCGTTCGCCAGCAGGTCGAGATAGCGCTGGCGGTAGCGGGTCTCGATATCCTGGAGACCGTGCCACTTTTCGGGCGGGGCATTGAGTGCCTTGGACAACATGGTGATCGAGTTGGCTCGCACCGACACTTCGCCGGTTCGCGTCTGGAAGAGCGGGCCGCTGGCTTCCACGAAATCGCCGAGGTCGTACAGCTTCAACAGGTCGGCGTAGGCGTCGTCGCCCAGCTCGTCCTTGCGGAGATAGAGCTGGATCTGCCCGTGCCCGTCGCGAATGTGGACGAAGACGGTTTTCCCCATGTGCCGGTAACCGACGATGCGGCCGGCAACCGTAACCGGCGACGCGGTGCTGTCGTCACCCTGGTCTGCATACAGGGCCAGCGCCGCCGCCGTGGTGTGGGTGCGATGGCTGCGGGTGGGGTAGGGCTCGATGTCACGGCTCCGGAACTCGGCCACCTTTTGGCGGCGAATCTCCTGCAGCTCGCTCAATTCCATGAGGTCTCCGGGTATTCGAGATAGCGTGCCGCACCGATACAGCCGCGCGATGCTCCCTGCCGGCAGGTGGGAGTCTCCGGCAGGGAGTATGTCAGAGGTCAGTTGACCTCGACAACGGCGTAGCTGATTTCGCCGCCGGGTGTCGTGACGCCGACGGTGTCTCCGGCGCGATGACCCTGGAGCGCCTGACCCACGGGCGAGTCGATGGACACCCGGAAATCCGGTGCACTGGCTTCTTCCGGGCTGACCATCACCCAGGTTTCGGCCACATCGTCGTCGGCGCGTACAGTCACCCGGGAGCCGAGGGCGATCACCCCGTCAGGTGAGCCTTCCGGAATGACTTCGGCATGTTCGAGCAGCTGCTCGAGTTCGCGAACTCGGGCTTCCGTATAGGCGAGCTCGTCCTTGATCTCTTCGTATTCGCTGCTGTCGGACGCCTCGTTGTTGGTATTGGCATCCTGGACGCTTTGGAACAGTTCGCGGAGTTTAACTTCGCGTAGCTGGGTCAGTTCAGCCTCCAGGCGTGCCACTCCATCAGCAGTCAGCCGAACCGTTCGCTCAGTGTTCATTCCGTTCCTGCCTTTCATGGTCAGGTTCCTGCACGCGATCGACCCGGCCATCGTTGGACGGTGTCTCCACACAGAGGCACGGGCAGACGGACGTGGCCTACTGACACGCACGGAACGTCACTGACGGCGTGTCAACGTGCCAGCCCGGTTACCCGTGGTGGGAACCAGGTATAGACAAAGCCGGAGGCCCGAACCCCCGGCTTCCAACTGCAGCACCTGTCGAGATTATAGGTCGTCCATTGAGGGAAGTACAGGCAGGACCTGGCAGTTCCGCAAGTATTCATCTGGCGTCCGGTGACGATTGGGTTCTGGCCGCTGCGGGCAGCCTGCATGCTGTCAACCGCTGAACGAGAGTGGTACGTGCAGTCGTGGCAGTTCGTCCGGGCCGGCCATATTCTCGCGCATCACGATGAATGTCCGGCCAGCGGCCGTCGAGGCGGCGCCCGGATTGCCGTCGCGGTCGATTGCCACGATGTTCATGTCACTCGCGTATGGGTCGTCGAGGTGCGAAAGGTCCAGCATGGCCGTTCGCAGCGCTTCGTCGAGCGACATGCCGAATCGCATGAACGTGACCACGCTGTGGGCAGTGCAGCAGCGCTGTGCCATCTCGCCGCGACCGGTGCAGGCAGCCGCGCCCCAGCGGTTGTCGGCGTAATTGCCAGCCCCGATGATCGGGGAGTCACCCATCCGGCCCGGATACTTCCACGCCCAGCCGGACGTGCTGACAGCCGCCGCGATGTTGCCGTTCCGGTCTCGCGCGAGGAAGTTGACGGTGCCGTGCGGAGGCTCACCCTGGATCGCCAGTTCCGGATCACTGGCGGCGCGGCCGACGATTTCCCGGATCCGATTGAGATACCCGTCGCGGTCGTCGCCGGAACGCTCGTCCATCCGCGATCGCCAGACCGCTTCGGCTTCCCAAGTCAACAGGTCGCGCGGGTGGAGTCCCGTTTCCTGCGCCAGGCGGGCAGCGCCCTCTCCGGCAATCAGCACGTGCGGGAGGTCGTCCATCACCGTACGCGCGAGTTCCACCGCGTCCTGGTATCCCTGCAGTGCCCCAACACTGCCGGCGCGCAGCCCGCGGCCGTCCATCACGCTCGCGTCGAGCTCGACCTGCCCGAGGAAGTTGGGAAGCCCCGAGTAACCGACGGTGTGATCGTCTGGATTCGCTTCGACGAGCCGGGTGCCGGCGATTACCGCATCAAGCGCGGATCCGCCTCCACGAAGCATGTTGATAGCGGATTCGATGCCCACGACGCCATTTGGCGATGCCACGACGATTCCCTGGTCCACGTGTTCACTCCTGCTCATCAGGTCGCCGTATCCGGCGTCGCAATCGGTGCTACAGCACTTTGGTGATTTCGTCGGTGTCGAAGCGTGGCAGCGGTAACCCAGCCGTGGTGGTAACGCCATCGCGCTCCGGCGTCAGGTGGCCGATATGCGCGATCGGCAGTCCAATCGCTGCGGCGGCCGCAAGGAGTCGTTCCCGGCCGTCGGAACGCGCAGCGACCAGGAGCGCGCCGGAACTGATGAGGCCGAGTGGATCGATCCCGGCAATATGGCAGATGGCAAAGGTTTCGGGACGAACCGGAATACAGCCGGTGTCGATCGAAGCGCCTGCGTGAGAGGCGCTGGCCATTTCGTGGATGGCGGTGGCAACTCCCCCCTCGGTAGGATCGTGGAGGGCCGTGACGACACCGGTTTCCAGGATCATCAGGGCATCGGCGGCGACGCTGATGCCAGGTTGGTCCAGCAGCGTCGCCGCGCGTTCGACCATATCCGCGCCCAATGCAGGCAGGAGCGTTGAGGACAGTTCCCTGGCGATCAGGGCTGTACCCTCCAACCCGGCGGATTGGGTCAGATAGAGGTCGTCACCAGGACTGGCGCTGCCTGGGTGCAGGATGCCGGCTGGGCCAACCGTGCCCAGCATGGTTCCGATAAACACCGGTCGATTCACCGCCGGGGTGACCTCGGTGTGCCCCCCGATCACGGACACGCCGCTCGCATCCGCCGCGTCCTGCAAATCGGCGAACAGGGTTTCGACCGACGATTCGGTCGTCTCGTGCTCGGGAAGCAGGAGAACAACCGAGATCCACCTCGGGATACCGCCGAGGCAGGCAATGTCGTTGCCATTCACGGCGATCAGGTAGTGTGCTGCCCGGTCGCTGGCGAAGGTGATGGGGTCGCTCTTGACGATGAGTGGCCCTGCAATGCCAGGCTCGATCGCGGCGGCGTCTCGTCCATACCCGGTGGACACGATCACGGTCGGATCGGGTCTGGTCCGGTAGGTTTCGATCAGGCGATCGAGCAGGCCGCCGGGGAGTTTGCCGGCCGGTAGCGATTTTGTGCCATTCGGCTTCACCCCGTTCACGGCGTCGTGTCTTCCCCGGCATCCTCCCGGCTGGCGGCGTCCGGCTCGGAAGATACCTCCGATATACGGAGTTCGGCCTCGGTCAGCAGGAGCTGGCAGTGTGCCGCGAGGGACGCGCCAAGACGGTGACGCTCGATTGTCTCATCCAGCGAGAGCGAACCGGATTCCAGGGCAATGACGACCTCCTGGAGGCGCGTCAGCGCTTCCTCGAACGAGAGTGTGCGGACTTCCGGGTTCGACGGGGATGGCGATATCATCTGGTTCCTCGACTGGACGGTGCGGAGGCATTTGCGACGGTGGTGACCCAGGCGGTGAAGGTGCCATCCGCGAGCGTGGCGGTGACCTGGTCACCGGCAGCAATGTCACCAACGGTCCTGAGTGGCAGGGATGAGCCTGGCAGTGATATATGCGCGAACCCGCGGCGTAGCACCGCCTGGGGATCGAGCGCCTGCAACGTTGCGGTTGCCTGGGCAGTTTCGCCTACCCGGCGCTCGATGGCATGTCGCGCCGAACGGTCCAGCTGCGAAACCAGGGCGTTGACGCCCGCCTGCATTGCCTGGATCCGTTCCGCCGGCGCCCCCCGCGACAGACGAAACGACAGGGTGTCGAGGTCGCGTTGACCGCGCAGCGTCGATTCCAACGCAGCCGCGGTGGCCCGTTCCCGAAAGTCACGCACCATCAGGAGGAGTTCGGCGATGTCCGGAGTGGCCAGTTCGGCCGCGACCGACGGTGTTGACGCCCGGACATCTGCCACGAGATCCGCGATGGTGACATCGGTTTCATGACCGATGGCCGAGACGACCGGCACCCGGCTACCAAAGACTGCACGGGCGATGCGTTCATCGTTGAACGCCCACAAGTCCTCGGCCGAGCCGCCGCCACGCGCCAGGATGATGACATCGATGTCGGTAGCCGCGAGTGCTTCCAGAGCACGGACGACGGAATCGACGGCGCGGTCTCCCTGCACCACGGCGGGAGCGATGACCAGTTCCGCGATCGGATACCTGCGGCCGACAACACGCTGGATATCGTGCCAGACTGCGCCGGTTGCGGATGTCACGACCCCGATGCGATGCGGGAAATCCGGCAGCGGCCGCTTGCGCGATGGATCGAACAAGCCTTCGGCTTCAAGCTTCTGGCGAAGCAGTTCGAGCTGCAACTGAAGCAACCCGGCGCCGGCAGGATGAATGACATCCGCCTTGACTTGCAGCCGGGCGTTGCGCTCGTAGACCGAGATCGAGCCGTGCACGAAGACCTTGTCGCCCTGGCGAGGCTGGAACGACTGGCGCGCCCGGACCACTTTCCACATCACGCAATCGATCGCTGCCTGCTCATCCTTGATGGTGAAGTAGGCGTGGCCAGAAGACGCGACCGTGAACGAGGAAACCTCTCCCTCGACCCAAATGTCCTGGAGGTCGGGATCGCTTTCGATCAGTTCGCGCAGGTACGTCGCAAGCTCGCTGACCCGAACGATGCTGCCGGTCACGCAAGGGCGTCCGACGATTCCCCGAGGCGAATCAGGGGTGAGCCGTACTCGACAGCCTGCGCGTTTTCCACGAGTACCTCGATGACGACTCCGGCCCGGTCGGCAATGATTTCGTTCATGATCTTCATCGCCTCGATGATGCCGACGACCTGGCCGACAGCGATTTCATCGCCAACCTGGACGAACGGCGCCTCACCGGGCGTTGGCGCTGAATAGAAGGTGCCGATCATCGGCGCGGTGATTTCGAAGGAGTTGTCGGGCTGGGCCGGAATATCGCCACTCGTCGCGACGATCGGACCGAGGGCAACACCGCTTGCCACGCCGCCGTGGCCGCGCAGCCGGATACTGAAATCTCCGGTGGAGAGGTCGAGTTCGGTGATGCCGCCCTTGCCCATCATCGAGATCAGGTCACGGACCGTGCCAATCAATTCCTGAGAGGACTCGTTCCCCAACGTGCCACTCGCGGTACTCACTGCACGTCTCCCCAGCGGTATGCCATTAGCCCACGCGCTCGATGTATTCGCCGGAACGGGTGTCGACCTTCACCTGGTCGCCCTCGCTCAGGAACAACGGGACATTGACCACCAAACCGGTCTCCATGGTGGCAGGCTTGTTGCCGCCGGTGGCGGTGTCTCCCTTGAAGCCTGGATCGGTTTGGGTGATGGTCAGGACCACCGACGTTGGAAGCTCGATGTCGATCGGCTCACCGTCGTAGGTGAGGACATCGATGACATCCTGCTCCTTGAAGTAGTTGGCATTTTCGCCAACCGTCCGCTCGTCGAGGATGATCTGCTCGAACGAATCGGTGTCCATGAAGTTGAAGTGATCGCCATCCCGGTAGAGGAACTGGACGTGCTGACGCTCAAGGCGCACGGACTGGAACTTCGTGCCTGCCATCACCGACATCTGGGTGTTGGAGCCGGTGCGGAGATCCTTCAGCGACATGCGGAGTTGTGCGGTTCCGCGTCCCTGCTTGTTGTGGGCGAAGTCGATGACCTTGACGAGTTTGCCGTCAATGTCGAGAGTAATCCCTTTCCGAATGTCCCCGGTATCGATCATGAATCGTTCTCCTGATGGCTGTTGCAGATGAAGGGCATGCGCCGGAGAGTCCGGCAGGATCAAGCCTCGCTAGACTCCGAGGAGCTTTGGGGCTGTCGTTAGGTTGACATTTCCATTCGCTTCAACGAGGACGACATCTTCGATGCGCACGCCGCCCCAATCCGGGATGTAGATGCCTGGCTCGACCGTGACGACATTCCCTGCTGCCAGGATGTCGTCGCTGGCCTGCCCCATGAATGGAGATTCGTGAATCCGCAGGCCAATGCCATGCCCGAGTCCATGCACGAACCGATCCTCGAGATCGGCCTGCGCGAATACATCGCGAACCTTGCGATCGACATCGCGTACCGATACTCCGGCCGATATGGCCGAAAATGCGGCATGCTGGGCATCGGCGACCAGACGGTACATGGTACCAAGTTGCTGCTCGGGTTGTCCCGCCCAGATCGTGCGCGTCAGGTCGCCGACATAGCCGTCGACCCTGGCGCCCATGTCGATGATGACGGGCTCGCCCTCACCGATCACCCTGTCACCGGGCGCGTGATGGGGGCGGGCTGCGTTCGGCCCGGACGCCACGATGGTTGGGAACGCTTCACCCTCGCTTCCCACCTCACGGAGCGCTTCCTGGATGATTTGGGCCAATTGGCGCTCCGTCATCCCGGCCCGCAGGGCGTCGGCTCCCTGGGCAAACGCCAGGTCGGTCAGGCGCAGGGCCTCCCGGATGAGTTCAAGTTCCCGCTCGTTCTTCACCCGTCGCAGGTCGTCCACCGCGGCTCCGACGGCGACGAGTTCAGCCGCGCCGTCGAGATGCGATTCAAGCATGCGGTAGCTCGCGACCGGCAACACGGCATCCTCAAAGCCAACCCGGTTCAGGTGATTCTCCGTGATGGCCGTGGCCAGGGCTGCGGTCCAGTGACCGCTGATGGGTGCCGTTGCCACCCCCGGCAGGACTTCCGCCGCTGCCCAGGGCAGATTGGTCGGCGAGGCGTACAGGGTGCGCTGGTCCGGGGTCACCAGCATGACGCCAGCGGGCCGGTCCGGCGCGTGGTCCTCGGCTGACCAGCCGGAGAAATACCGCCGGTTCGTACCACCGCTGACAATGATGGCATCGACGCCCAGCATCTCGTGGATCGTCATGTCGTTGGTTCCCTGTCTGCGAGCGAGGCGATACGCCGGCGATGCCATTCAAGAGCGAGCTGGTACCCGTCCACGCCGAGCCCGACGATCTGCCCGGCAACAACCGCCGAAATGGTTGAACGGTGCCGGAACTCCTCGCGGGCATGCACATTGGTGATATGGACTTCGATGGCTGGCGCCTTCAGGTTGGCGAGCGCATCCCTGATGGCGTAACTGTAGTGCGTGAACGCCCCGGCATTGATGATGAGGCCGGCGCAGGCTGGCCCGTGCTCCTGCAGGAAGTCGATGATGGCGCCTTCGTGGTTTGACTGGAATGCAACGATCGCGAGTGGAGGCGAACCGCCCTTCGCTGCCGTGTCGAGCCCATCGAGCACCATCTGCAGGGTGGTACTGCCGTAGAGATGCGGTTCCCGCGTGCCGAGCATGTTGAGGTTTGGACCGTTGACCACCAGGATCCTGGGCGTCTCGGTTGAGGAGGTCGTTGCCATTGGCTACCCAACCGGCTGCTGGGTATTGATCAGGGCCGGGACATAGGCCGTGATGGGGTAGGGACCTGACGATGTTTCCGCCGTGACGATGGTGACCTGGCCGTTGAACTGGTACACCGGTTGCAAGTACTGGGCTTCGCCGGGCACGCCGGAGGAGGTATAGGCGATGACCACAGCGTCGTATTCGGCGGTGCCGGCCAGGGTGCTGCCAGGCTCGAAATCGCTGCCGGGCACGTCCGCCTGCAGGTAGGAGCGGCGCTCTGCCACCTCCATCCAGGCGGTATCCGCGGGAAGCAGGGCATAGAGGTCGCCGCTACTCAGACTCGCCCAGCGAAATGCCGCTTCGACAATCGCAGCCTGGGGACCCATGGTGACCGTGATCGCTGGAAAACTCGACAGGAGGTTTTTCGGTTCGATCGGCGGGATGGAGACGATCACCCGAGCCGGCTCCTCGATACGCGCGACGATCACGCCCTCGCCGGCATTGGCAGGCAGTTGGCCGACCTGGCGCAACCACTCGCGAGCGTACGCGATGGCCTGCTCGTCGGCAGGAACCTCGCCGTCAGGGATCTCCACATCCGAGACGTATTGCTGCAACTCGGACGTGACGAAGAGCGAGCCGTTGCCATCGACCATGAACGTGCCATTGCCCTGATCCTGGACTTCACCATCGATTCCCAGGCTGGCGGCCATTTCGGCCGTCGATGCCGCGTCGAAGACCGGCAAGGTCAACTGGTATACCGGCGCCTCGGTGGGAACACTGTCGAACGAGCCGGTCCAGGTGGATTCGAGCTCGAAGGTGAACCCTTGCTCGTTCATCGTGGGAAGGTCGGCCACCGGTAATTGGGGAGCGACTTCGCTGTCGCTCCCGGGTGTCGAGTCCTGGGCTACCACGCCGCGAGTGAGTGCGCCGGTCGCCACGACCGATGCCGCCAGAATCGTCCGGCGGCTCCACGCCATCGGTGCCTGCTGCTTCATGCCGGTCTCCTTTCGGTCCTGCCGGTCTCCCGGGTCACGCCCTGACAGGGTCGACCTCCAGGATCCGGCGAAGTTCCACGATCTGGTCGCGGAGCAGAGCCGCCTTCTCGAACTCGAGGTCCTTGGCGGCGCCTTTCATCTGCGATTCCAGATCCTTCACCATCCGCGCGAGTTCGTCACGCGGAATCTCCGCGATCACACCGTCACCGGAACCACCAGCCTGGTATTCCGCGTGTTCCTCGGCCACAGCCCTGACCCGGTCGGTAAGGTCGCGGATTTCCTTCACAATACCGCGTGGCTGGATTCCGTGCGTCTCGTTGTGCTCCATCTGCAGGACACGACGGCGTTCCGTCTCCTCGATCGCCGCTTTCATCGAGCGCGTCACCTTGTCGGCGTACATGATGACCTGGCCGTCGACGTGGCGGGCGGCGCGGCCGATGGTCTGGATCAATGCACCTTCCGATCGCAGGTACCCCTCCTTGTCTGCATCGAGAATGGCGACAAGGGATACCTCCGGCAAGTCCAGTCCTTCACGCAGGAGGTTGATGCCCACAACGACATCGTGGATGCCGAGGCGCAGGTCCCGCAGGATCTCAATGCGCTCGAACGTATCCACGTCGCTGTGCAGGTAATGGGTGCGAATCCCCATCTCCTTGAGATACTCGGAGAGGTCCTCCGCCATCCGCTTGGTGAGCGTGGTGACGAGCGCCCGCTCACCCCGGGCGATCCGGGTATTGATTTCACCCAACAGGTCGTCGATTTGTCCCTTGCTGGGCCGGACCGATATCGCAGGGTCAACAAGTCCGGTTGGACGGATCAACTGCTCCACAACCCGGGCCGAGTGCTCGTATTCGTAGGGTCCAGGAGTGGCCGACACGAAGACGGCCTGCTTGATCATCGACTCGAATTCCTGGAACGTCAGCGGACGGTTTTCCTTGGCTGACGGCAGCCGGAACCCGTGCTCCACCAGGACATCCTTGCGGGAGCGATCGCCGCCGAACATGCCCCGTACCTGCGGCAGGCTGATGTGCGATTCGTCGACGAACAGCAGGAAGTCATCCGGGAAGTAGTCGATCAGGGTGGCGGGCTGTTCACCGAATTTCCGGCGGGAGAGATGCATCGAATAGTTCTCGATACCGGAGCAGAATCCTGTTTCCTGCATCATCTCCAGGTCGTACATCGTTCGCTGCTTGAGACGCTGTGCTTCGAGGATCTTGCCCTGGCCCTCGAGTTCCTTCAGGCGATCTTCGAGTTCCTGCTGGATGTCGCTGAGCGCCGCGGTGAGCTTCTCGCTGGAGGTAACGAAGTGCTTGGCTGGGTAGATCTGGATATCGGTCCGCTCGGCCAGGAGCTCACCCGTGAGCGGATCGACATCCGATATCCGTTCGACCTCGTCGCCGAAGAACTCGACCCGGACGGCGATTTCCTCATACGCCGGGAAGATCTCAAGGGTGTCACCGCGGGCGCGAAACGTCCCGCGGGTGAGGGTCATGTCGTTCCGATCGTACTGGATGTCGATCAGGTGGCGGATCACCTTGTCGCGCCGGACATTCATCCCTGTCCGGAGGTCAACGGTCGTGCTTGCGTACTCTTCGGGCGTGCCGAGACCGAAGATGCAGGAGACCGAGGCGACGATCAGCGTGTCGCGCCGCGTCAGGAGCGCGCGCGTCGCGGCGTGCCGGAGTTTGTCGATTTCCTCGTTGATGTCCGAATCCTTCTCGATGAAGGTATCGGTCCGGGCAACATACGCTTCCGGCTGGTAGTAGTCGTAATACGAGACGAAGTACTCAACGGCGTTCTTGGGAAAGAACTCCTTGAACTCGGCGTAGAGTTGCGCGGCGAGGGTCTTGTTGTGTGAAAGGACGAGCGTCGGGCGGTTGAGTTGCTCCACAACATTGGCCACGGTGAACGTTTTACCGGAGCCAGTCACGCCGAGCAGCGTCTGGAGCCGTTCTCCACCCTTGATGCCCTCGACCAGGTCGGCAATGGCGGCCGGCTGGTCGCCGGTCGGTCGGAGGTCGGAGACGATTTCGAATTTTGGCATGGAACCTCCGGCAAGGGGAGCGCGGCGCGGGTTAGCCAGAAAGTATACGCCAAATCTACTGGTTATGGAACATTTGTTCGCAGGTTGTCCTGGACTGCATCAGTGTCATCCGGCTCTGGGGATGCGTCGCTGTCGGTGCCCGGATCGGCTGGTGGAGTGTCGATGTCCCGGATGGCCGCGAGGGCATCGCTGTCGAACGGGCGAGGGTCTTCCGCGGGAAGTTGCAGGCGGTAGAGTTGGGCTTCGGCGTGTCCGATGCTCATGATCTCGTCGATGTGACGAACCGCCCAGCGCTGACCGGCAAACGGGAGGCGAGCGGCTGCCTGGCTGGTATCCCACCACGCGCAGTCGCGGAATTCCGGTCCGAGGTTGATGGGAGCCTGGGGACTGACGTTGACCGCCAGCACCGGGGCGAGGACAACGACATCGCGCAGGTCATCGTAGAATTCGTTGATGTAGTCTGCGGAATACACCTCGCTCACGTTCAACCCGGCGAGTTCGCGAACGGCGCGGCGCCCTGCGCTGATGGTCGACTCCGAACTGCGAATCTGGGTGTGAAACGACTGCCAGGTGTTGCCCAGCGGGACGTTCGCTCGTCGTTGCAGGAGCAGGAACTGCACCCGCGCGCTCAGGCGGCGAAATACATAGACATCCACGATGTCGGAAACCATATCGGGCATGCAGTGGGTCCTGGCTCCAGTGGGTTAGCGGCGGCGGGTGTTCCACCAGTCTCGAAGCGATTCGACTGGTGTGCGAGGTTGTTCCGGTCGAAGGTCGATGACCTGTCCACGCCACATGCGAGTCTCCGGCGCGACCGATCCGGACGTGGGGCGAACTCCTCGCACCATCGGCAGGATGATACACACCACCGCCCCCAAGGCGAGCAGGTTGGCGAGCAAGGCCGAGAGGTCGGCGACAATCCAGGCGGCCAGCGCAAGCGACAGGGCTTGCAGGATCGGGACCTGGAGGAGCGAGGCTAGCCGGGGCGGAATCGAGGGCGATGTCTTCGTCACCCGCGGCCGGATCGGGGTAGGCGGGGGAGGCAGCGGGCGATCGGTTTCGCTCCGGGCGAGGATCTCATCGATCTCGCGATCGAGACGGGATTTCTGTTGGCGATCGCCGGTAGGGTTTTCGTCGGATGTCGTGGCCATGAAGCAGTGCTCCCGGAATGGCTGACCAGAACCCCTATGGTACAGTACCCGCCCGTTGATCGAATTCCATCGTAAGGCAGTTCAGGAGTTCCCGTGGCAGGCAGCACGTTTCGTATCAATGTCACGGACGGCGATTCGATCGTCAGTTTCGTAGGACCGGCCCACGGGCCCAAAGTCCTGGCGGCAGCTTGCGCCAGGAACCCCACGACGATCGCCGGACTGCTGGAGCGGGCCCGTCACCTCGATCCGGAATGGATCGATGACGTTCGGCTCGGCCTGATGGTGTTCGACGAGCACAATGACGGTGTCCTCTCCCCAGCCTATGAGGCCAACGTGCTGGATACCAGCGACGATGACCACCGGGCGTTCCGGGTTGTGGATACTGCGACCCGGACCCGGAGCAACCAGCCGGGCCGGCTTGGCCTGGTTGTCGTGAACCTCAAGGAACACCGGATCATCCAGGTGCAGAACAATTACGCTGAACTCGCTCGCAAGGGGCGAGGACGGATTCGCGCCAACGGTGCGCCAACGCGGACGTACTTTCATTACGAGCTGCCGGAGATCTGGTCGCTCGTGCCGTAGACTGTCGGTCCCGGATTGATTGGTCCAGCCTGAATTGCCTCACCTGCCCCTTCTGGTGGAGACCGTTGCGCTCGAACCGGCGTGGTACGTCGGGTCTACTTCAGGACTTCGGCTTCTCGTCGCGCTTCTTGCGGCCAAATCCGCCGAGGAACATGCGGCTCACCTGATCGCTCATGCCCTGGTTTCCGAGAGATTCTGAGCCCGGTGTTGCCTGTTCGTCAGACCGCCGGATACTTCCCTCGAGCCTGGCTCGCTCGTCCTGCGCCCGGCTCAGGAAGTCGAAGATCTCCTTTCCGGATTCGTCGCCCTCGGCTTCAAGGAGACCGCGCACGTCGTCCAGCGTCGCGGTGATCTGCTCGATCCACCGGATCGCCGAGCGACGATTCGAAAGGAGGATGTCCCGGTGCATCACCGGATTCCCGAGAGCCAGGCGGGTCGTATCGCGGAATCCGGAAGACGCAAGCGTGCGCATGTCGCGCCAGGCGGGATCGGCAGATACCGTGTTCACCAGGGTCGCCGCCAGGACGAACGGCAGGTGGCTGATTCCGGCCACGTAACTGTCGTGTTCCACGGGATCGGTGAAATACGCCTCGGCACCGCAGGCGGCAACGATGCCCAGCACACTCTGGACCGCGGATTCGGAAGCCGTCACGGACGGGCAGACGACCCAGGTTGCGCCGTTGAACAGATCGGCATCGGCGGCTTCGAGACTTTCCGATTTTCCCGCCATCGGATGTCCGCCAATGAACTGGACATGGGCGGGGAGGGATTTCGCAGCCTGGAGGACATCGGCCTTGGTCGATCCCGTATCGGTCACAACCGCACCCTCCTTCAGGTGCGGCCCGATCAGGTCGAACACGGCCTGCATCGCGCCAACCGGCGTTGAGACCACCACGATGTCGGCGTTGGTGACGGCATTCGTCAGCGACCATTCCGTGGCGTCAACCGCATCCATGCGTTTCGCCCGCGTCTGCTTGTCCATGTCTTCGTCGTAACCGACGATCCGGAGAGCGCCGCCGTTTGCCTGGGACCAGCGGCGGAGGGCCAGGCCGATCGAGCCTCCGATCAGGCCGAGCCCGATGATCGTGACGTGTTGCATCCTCGCACCCCCATGATTCCTGCCGGTGGCCGCTATGGCTCGTACTCGTTGACGTCGATTTCGCGGATCCAGCCTTCTTCGCCGTCTTCCGTTCGGAACAACATCCAGCGGTCGCCGTCTTCCGGGTCGGTTGTCGGCTCATCGGTACCGGTGAACTGGAGCAGGGTTTCCGGTGGCAGCGTCGTGATGATCGTCTCGTCGCCCCCTTCTCGCGAGGGTTCCGAGCGTAGCCTGATCGAGTATTCGCTCGATGTCTGGTAATCCGGCACGAACTCGTCCGTGAGTTCAGTCGCGTCCGGCTCTTCGGTGGCGACTGGTTCATCGGTTGGTTCCGGTTCGCCGGATTCGGACTCGTTGCCGGAGTTGCCCGTATTGGGGTTCGCGGCCACCGTTTCCTCGGTGGGAACGGCGGTTGGGGTCTCGGGTGCCTCGACCTCGCGCGACAGGAAGTCGCCGAACGTATCGTCGAGCGCGGCGTAGATCACGGAAAAGCCGCCGATGCAGACAGCGATGGTGAGGGCCATCGATATCCCGATCATGAACCCCGCGCGGTGAGACCGGGAACGCAGCCGCTGATCCAAACCCGGATCGGTCATGTAAGGCATCTCATCCGTGACTGGCGCATCAACCCTCCTGCGCCGGGGAAACTCGCTGGATCGTCCGGCTGGCCGGTGGCGTGCCGGCTCGCAACACCGCCGCATTGACCGCTGGAACCTGTGGGGAAACCGTCCTGGAACGGCCGGTTGGCCGCAAGGCCGCCTATTTATAGCACGGACGCATCAACCGTCCTGACGGTTACGTATCGTTGAAACTGACCCGCCCCGATGGTACAGTTCACCTGCCTAATCGATCTCGGTGGGATCCAGCGTGGGCCATTGCCCGCGTTTCTTGTTGTTCCAGAGACGACACGCGGTCCACCGCCCCAGGCAATGTTCTTCTCTTTTGTTTCCATTTCATCAGGAGGTGCGCGGGATGAAGAGTGATCTCTACACCGCGATCGCCCAGATCGCCGCCGAGCGCGGAATTCCTCGGGATGCCGTGCTCTCGTCCATCCAGCAGGCGCTGACATCCGTCTATCGGAAGTCGACCGGTTCCGAAGAAGAGGTCGTGGTCGAACTCGACCAGGCAACCGGCGAAATGCAGGTGCTGGTCGTCAAAACGGTGGTCGACACCGTCAGCGATCCAAACACCGAAATCACCGTGGCCGAGGCTGCCGCCTACGCGCCGTCCCCGATCCCCGGCGATACGATCAAGATCCAGCGCACGCCCGAGAACTTCGGACGTATCGCCGCCCAGACCGTCAAGCAGGTTGTCCAGACTCGTATCCGCGATTACGAGCGGGAGACGGTCTACCGGGAGTTCCAGGACAAGGAAGGCGAAGTGCTGAGCGGCATCGTTCAGCGCGCCGACAATCGCGCGGTCATCGTCGAGCTCGGCAAGGCCGAGGCCGTGATGCCGGCCCGCGAGCAGGTACCCTCCGAACGGTACCGGCCCGGTCAGCGCGTGAAGGTCCTGCTCACAGAAGTGAATTCGCACTCGCGGGGACCGCAGCTCATCGTCTCGCGGTCGGATGCCCGCCTGATCCGCCGGTTGTTCGAGCAGGAAGTGCCGGAAATCCAGACTGGTGCGGTCGAGATCATGGAAATCGCCCGCGAGCCAGGCCTGCGATCCAAGGTGGCCGTTGCAGCCCGCCAGGAGAAGGTCGATCCGGTCGGTTCCTGCGTCGGCGTCCGCGGCGTTCGTATCCAGAACATCGTCAACGAACTCTATGGCGAAAAAATCGATGTGATCGAATGGTCGTCCGATACCGCCACGTTCATTGCCAACGCCCTGAGCCCGGCTAAGCCCACCAATGTCTCCCTCGACGACGCTGGCGACCAGCGGGTTGCCACGGTCATCGTACCCAGCGACCAGATGTCACTGGCGATCGGCAAGGAAGGGCAGAACGCCCGGTTGGCGTACAAACTGACGGGCTGGAGGATCGATATCAAGGGTCCGGAATCGCTGCTGCAGAGTGGTGAACTGTTCCGGAGCGCGAAGCAGGCGGCCGACGAAGCCATGCCGGACTTTTCCTGGCAGGGGCGGCAGCCGCGCCCGGTCCAGGCCGATGGCATGGTTGCCGTTGCTGGCGGCGTCTTTGGACCGCTCTCCGACGATTTGCTGCGGCGCCAGGTGGACGTCGATATTGTCGATGGTGTTGTTGAGGTCTACTACGATCGCGAATTGCGCGCCCGGTTCGACCAGGCGTCCGCTGAGCGGTTGCCGCTTGACGAGTTCGACGATGTGGTCGGGTTCGGCGCCGCAAGCGAGAGCCGGATGTAGGGCAGGAGGTGACGTGTGAAGGTCCCTCCCGCCACGCCAACGCCGCGCCGCAAGAAGGTGCGGCCGCAGCGCGTGAAGCACGTCCCGGTCCGGACCTGTATCGTCTGCCGGGAATCAGGAGCGAAGCGCGGGCTGACCCGGATCGTGCGGACGCCCGAAGGCGATGTGCAGATCGATCCGTCGGGCCGGATGAATGGCCGTGGCGCGTATCTCTGTGGCAAGCCGGCCTGTTGGCAACGGGCGATCTCGTCGAACGTCCTGGCACGGGCGCTCAATGTTTCGTTGACGGATGAGACCCTTGCGTCTCTCACTGGGTTCGCGGCGACCCTTCCACCCTGGGAGGAAGCAGCCGGAAACTCGAAGGATGCTGATTAATGACCGATTCCTATGGGGAGAGTAATGGCCGTCGCAATGGCAGCGGTGGGCGCCGTGGTGGCCGCTCCCGCCGTGGAGGCGGCGCCCGAACGGTTGCAGTGCGTCGCGCGGTGCCAACCGTGCGCGAGCCGGTGACGCTGCCAGGCGTGCTGTCGGTGGCCGAGCTGGCGGACAAGATCGAGACGCCCGGTCCCGAGGTGATCCGCGAGTTGATGAAAATCGGCATCATGGCGCCGCTCAACCAGCAAATCGACTACGACACGGCCGCCAAGGTTGCCACCGCGCTCGGTTGGGAGACCAACCAGCAGGAAATCGAAGGCCTCTCGGATTCGGATACCTTCGACAAGCGCCGGAAGGAAAGCGACGCCGATCCTGATTCCCGGCCACGGCCCCCGGTCATCACGATCATGGGGCACGTCGACCACGGCAAGACCAAATTGCTGGACACCATTCGTTCCGCCAACGTCGCCGAGGGCGAGGCTGGCGGCATCACCCAGCATATCGGCGCCTATCAGGTCGACACGCAGGGCCGCAAGCTCACCTTCCTCGACACCCCGGGGCACGAGGCATTCACTGCGATGCGGGCCCGTGGGGCCCAGGCGACCGATATCGCCGTGCTGGTGGTTGCTGCCGACGATGGCGTCATGCCGACGACGCGGGAAGCGATTGCCCACATCAAGTCGGCGAACGTGCCGATGGTGGTGGCGGTCAACAAGATCGACCTGCCGGCGGCGAACCCGGACCGGGTCAAGCAGCAGTTGTCCGATGCCGGCGTCATGCCAGAGGAGTGGGGCGGCGATGTCCCGTTCGTCGAGGTCTCCGCGAAGGAAAACCTCGGGATCGACGATTTGCTGGAAGTCCTCCTGCTCGTCGCTGACGTGAACGAGTTGAAGGCGAACCCGGATCGGCCCGCAAGCGGTGTGATCGTCGAAGCCCAGATCGACAGCAGCCGTGGCCCCATTGCTACCCTCCTGGTCCAGACCGGCACGCTGAACCTGCGCGATGTGGTCGTGGCTGGCACCACCTATGGCCGTGTGAAGGCCATGCTCGACGATCACGGCAAGCGCGTCCGACGGGCGGGCCCGAGCACGCCGGTCGAAATCATGGGGTTGATGGAAGTCCCGCAGGCTGGCGATTCCTTCCTTGTGTTCGAGGATGAGAAAGCGGCCCGGCAACTATCGGAACAGCGCCAGACCAGCCGCCGCATGGAAACGCTCGCCGAGAGCCGTCCGGTCAAGCTGACCGATCTCTACGATCAGGTCAAGGAAGGCAAAACCGCCGAACTCCGGATCATCCTCAAGGCGGATGTTCAGGGGTCGCTCGGCGCGATCCAGAACGCGCTGCTCAAGCTCAACGAGACGAGCGAAGAGGGTGTGACCCTGTCGATCCAGTTGGCGGCCACCGGCATGATCACCGAATCCGACATCAACCTGGCTTCCACCACGGACAGCATCGTGGTCGGGTTCAACGTCCGCCCGGACGCTGCGGCCAAGCGCGCCGCCGATGCCGCCGGGATCGATGTCCGGTTCTACACCATCATCTACAACCTGCTCGATGAGGTGAAGGCGGCCATGACCGGCCTCCTGGCGCCGGTATTCGAGGATGTCACCGACGGCTACGCGGAGGTTCGGGAGACCTTCAAGCTGCCGAACAACGATGTGGTGGCGGGTCTCTACGTACTCGATGGCAAGGTGGTCCGCAACTCGCGTGCCCGTGTGCTCCGGAGTGGTACCGTCGTCTTCGAGGGCGGGATCAAGTCCCTGCGCCGGTTCAAGGACGACGTGCGCGAGGTGGCTGCCGGCTACGAGTGCGGCATCGGCCTCGACGGGTTCAATGACATCCAGGTCGGTGACCAGATGGAGTTCGTCCATCGGGTCGAAGTGGCGAGAACCTGATCGGTTTTCGCCCCGCCAGGATGACGTGAGCCAGGTTTTGGGGGGAGGATTCGCCCATGTCCAGACGCACGCGCCAGGTCGGGGAGATGCTTCGCGAGGAGCTTTCCGACATCATCCGGAAGGATGTCAAGGACCCCCGAATCGGCTTCATGAGCATTACCAACGTCGATGTCTCCCAGGACCTGCGGACCGCCAGGGTTTACGTCAGCGTGCTGGGGAGCGACGACGAGCGGGAGGCCAACCTCGAGGCGCTGCGCTCGGCGTCGCTGTACATCCGGCGCATCCTCAAGCCACGGCTCAGGATGCGCCAAATCCCGGACCTGGAGTTCCGGGACGATCGTTCGATGGAGTACGCGCAGCAGATCACCGCGACACTCAGGGAGATCCAGGCGGCCGATGCTGCCCGGGTGAATCTGGTGCCCGTTCCCGACAATGGTGACGCATCATGACCGCCAACCCTTGGCGGCTCGACGCCACTGCCGCCGCCGACGCTCTGCAACTCCTCGTTGGCAAGCGCCTCGTGCTGATGCCAACCCACGTCAACGTCGATGCTGATGGCCTGTCGTCACCCCTGGCGATGATGCACGCGCTGCGGCAACTCGGGGTTACGGCATTGCCGATCGTTGGCGATGACGAGCCGCCGGCGAACCTCGCGTTCCTGCCAGGTTTCGATGAGGTAATGGTCTACAGCAGGGACGACCTCCCCGCCTATGATGCCCTCTGTATCATCGACTGCGCCGACCGTCGCCGCCTGGGCAGGTTCTATGACGACGATCCTGCCCGCATCGACGCGCCGGACGTGCCGATCGTCAACATCGATCACCATGTCACCAACGACCGGTTCGGCACCGTCAACATTGTTGAGCCGGGCGCAGCCTCGGCCTCCGAGATCGTGACGGATGTCCTCGCCAGCTGGGGCACGGAACTGGACCGGGACATTGCCCAGTGCCTCCTCAGTGGCATCTACGGTGACACCCTTGGGCTGAGGACCGAGTCGACGACGTCCCGCACCCTTCGCACCACCGCGGACCTGATCGATGCTGGCGCCAGCCCAACCCCGATCGTCGATGCCCTGTTCCGGCTCAAACCTCAATCCACCGTTTGCCTCTGGCAGAGCGCGCTATCGCGCGTGCGCTGGACCGGGAGCCTGATCTGGACGGAATTGACCCCGGACATGTTCGGCAGCTGTGGTGCCCAGGCGATCGAGGCGGAAGGGCTCGTGAACTTCCTGCTCGGGACGGAAGGCTCGCTGGTTGCCGCCATCCTGTATGCGAACGACAGTGGCTGGCGTGTCAGCATGCGCAGCATGAACGCGGATGTCGATGTTGCCGCAATCGCCGCAACATTTGGCGGGGGAGGGCATCCTCGGGCGGCAGGCTGCAACGTCAAGGGTGGCCAGGCAGAACTTGAAGCGTTCGTCACCCGGGTCGCGGAACTCGCCGGGCCGGTGGCGTCTACCTCCTGATGGCGAAGAACCGGCGGCAATCGACCCACCACGGCTGGATCGTCATCGACAAGCCGGCAGGCTGGACCAGTCACGATGTGGTGGCGAAGGTCCGGCGCATTGCCGGGGAGCGCCGGGTAGGGCACGCGGGCACGCTGGATCCGGCGGCGACTGGAGTCTTACCAGTCGCGATCGGTTCCGCTACCCGCACGGTCGAATATCTCTCGAATGCGGACAAGTCCTACCGGGGCTGGATTCACTTCGGCATCGTGACCGGCACCGCGGATGCGGATGGCGACGTTGTTGCCGAAACCGATGTCCGATCGTTGACCCTGGACGACATCCTGCCGCACCTCACGGCCTTCCGCGGTGAAATCCGGCAGCGGCCGCCCGCCCACTCGGCGATCCTGATCGACGGTGTTCGCGCCTACGATCTCGCACGGCGGGGTGATGTGGTTGAGATGCCCGAGCGCACGGTCACCGTCCACAGCCTGGAGGTGGCGTCGTGGGAATCGCCGCTGCTGTGTGTGGACATAACCTGCTCAAAGGGCACGTACATTCGGGCGATCGCCCGCGATCTCGGCGAGGCAATCGGAACCGGCGCCCATCTGGCCCGGCTGATTCGTACGCGGACAGGTCCATTCACCCTCGCTGACGCGATGACCATCGACGAGTTCGCCGGCGCGATGGCAGATGGCCGGTGGGACGAAATCTCGCGGACCCCCGATGCTGTTCTCGGGCACCTGACACCGGTACTGCTTGACGACGCGCAAGCGCTCGCCTGGCGTCAGGGAAAGCCGCTGCCCGTTCGTCTGGACGCCGGTGCGTCGGAGATTGTGCGGGCGTACAATGCCGCGGGCGACTGGCTGGGGATCGGGAACCTCGATCGGTCGCTGGATGTTGTCCGTCCCGCCAAAGTCATTTCCACGGAGTAGGTGCGATCTGTGAACGAGCGTTTCGATGGATTCGAGCAGGCGCCGCCTGGACCGCATCTCGTCACGATTGGGACATTCGACGGCGTCCATCTGGGACACCGGTACCTGCTGGATCAGGCGCGGATACGCGCGAGTGACCTGTCGCTACCGTTGCTGGTAGTGACCTTCGAGCCGAATCCTGGCCAGGTGGTGCGGCCTGAGTCATTCCAGGGACGGCTTCTGTCCTCCGCCGGCAAGCTCGACCACCTTCACCGGTCGGGCGCGACATCGATCCTCGTCCTGCCTTTCACCGAATCCCTGATGCGGGAATCACCCGAGCAGTTCATGGGCGAACTGGTGAGCGCGACACAGCCGGTTGAGGTCTGGGTTGGCGAGGCATTCGCCCTTGGGCACCGGCGGGCGGGTGACACCGTCCGGCTTTCCGAGATCGGCCGCGACCTCGGCTACGAACTGGTCGCCTTGCCGCGTCGCGAGCTTGACGGTGAGATCGTCAGCAGCAGCCGAATACGCGGCCTGGTGCTGGAAGGCGCGGTCGACGTAGCCGCCCGGCTGCTTGGTTACCCGTACCGCCTCGCTGGCAGCGTGGTACATGGCGCGCAGATCGGCCGCACCATCGGCTTCCCGACCGCGAATGTTGAACCGCCATCCGAACTGGTCCCGGTCGCCGATGGCATCTACGCAACTCTGGCCACCGTGGATGGCGTTGGCACACGGTTGGCGGCGATGACCTATATCGGAACCCGCCCGGCGTTGAACACCGGGTCCCGCCAGATCGAAACACACATTCTCGACTTCGACGGCGATCTCTACGACCGTCTCCTGCACACCGAGTTCATCGAGCGCATCCGGCCCGATTCCGATTTCCCATCGGTGGACGACCTCGTCGCCCAGCTTCGACGCGATGAACGCGATGCCCGGGAGATTTTGACCCGATTGCCATAATCCTTTTCGGCTAGCATTTGTTCTCGCCGAACCCGGAAAAAACAGAGTACGCATGTTTGAAGCGGGCTGGATGAGGTGGTAAACTTGCCCAGTGTCGTTGCTGCATGCCGTCGGTCATTACGCACCGACGTTTTTTGTGTGTCCAGCACGATGAAGACAACAGGCTCAGGAGGCAAGCTATTTCCAGACCGCCGCAGACCCGCGTTAACGAACGTATTCGTATACGCGAGGTACGACTGATTGACGAAGAAGGCCAGCAGATCGGGATTATCCCGACCCGGGATGCGCTGGACATGGCGCGGGAGCGGGGTCTCGACCTGGTGGAAGTGGCGCCGAACGCATCGCCGCCAGTCTGTCGCCTGATGGATTACGGCAAGTTCCGCTACGAGCAGAGCCGCAAGGAACGCGAGTCACGCAAGAACCAGCATGTGACCCGGCTCAAGGAAGTGCGGATCGAGCCCAAGATCGGCAAAGCCGATCTGGAAACCAAGGGCCGTCAGGCTGCCAAGTTCCTCGATGGCGGGGACAAGGTGAAGCTTACGGTGCTGTTCCGGGGTCGATCGATCACCCACCCCGAGCTCGGACGCGACCTGCTCGACCAGTTGGCGGTTCAGCTTCAGGAACACGGGCTCATCGAGCAAACCGCGCGCATGGAAGGGCGAACCATGACGATGATCATGACGCCGTCCCGTCAGCGCCCGGCGACCACGGAACGGGAAGGACAGGAACGTGAGCAAGCAGGGCAAACTCAAGACGCATAAGGGAGCGAAGCGACGCTTCAAGATCACCGCAACCGGGAAGATCATGCGGGCCAAGGGCGGCAAGAGTCACCTTCGCCGAAAGAAGGCTCCCCGGGTGAAACGGCAGTTCGACCGCATGCTGGTGATGGACGAAGCCACCACCGGACGGGTCAAGCAGCTCCTGCCAAACGGATAATCGCGCGAAGCGGCGCAACGGGATCGGTCGTCCGGTCTGGCCGCAAGCATTCGAAGGTAGAACAACATGGCTCGTGTCAAACGTGGTGTGGCCGCACACCGTCGTCACCGCAAGGTCCTTCTCCAGGTCAAGGGTCATCGTGCGACTCGCAACCGGTTGTACAAGCGCGCGCATGAATCGCTCATGCGGTCGCTTCAGTACGCCTACCGCGACCGTCGCAACCGCAAGCGCGACATGCGACGGCTCTGGATTCAGCGCATCAATGCCGCCAGCCGACTCAACGGCCTGTCCTACAGCCGCCTGATCCACGGACTCAACCTTGCAGGAGTGGCGGTCGACCGCAAGATGCTGGCAGACCTTGCCGTTCGCGATGCGGAAGCGTTCTCGGCGATCGTCGGGGTGGCGAAGAACGCCCTGCCGCAACAGGCCTGATTCACGTCTTGGGTGCTGAGCCAACCGTCATCACCAGTCTCCACAACCCAGCCATCAAGCGGGCACGCTCGCTTCTCCGCCGCAAAAGCCGGTACGAGGAGCGAGCGTTCCTCGTGGAAGGCATGACGGCCGTTGCAGATGCGATGGCTGCCGGGGCGATGCCGGAGATGGTCTTCGTTCGCGACGGTAACAGCGAGCTGGAGTGGGCCAGCCGGCACACCAGGGCCACCTTGGTCCGCGTTGTGACCGCCGAAGTCCTGGCGAGCCTGACCGAACAACCACATCCCCAGGGTGTGATCGCCGTCTTCCCGATGGACGCGGTGAGTGATCGGCCTCGCCATGATGTCTGGAGCCAGGACCTCGTGCTGGTCGCCGACGCGATCAGCGATCCGGGGAACCTCGGGACGCTGATCCGCAGTGCGGCAGCCGCCGGTGTCACCCTCATCCTCGTCTCGCCGAATTCCGTCGATCCGTTCCACCCGCGTTGCCTGCGTGCCGCAATGGGCGCCCACTTCCTGGTCAGCATCCGGCAGGCATCGTTCGAGGAGATCTCGGCGCTTGTGCGCGAACTTCCGCTGGTGTTGGTGGCTGACGCCAGTGGTGACCTTGTCTACGGAGAGGTCGATTGGACGCAACCCTGCGCCATCGTGATCGGCAGTGAGGCAACCGGCCCGACCGAGGCTGCAATGCGGCTTGCGACCGCGTACGTACGCATTCCATTGGCAAGAAACCTTGAAAGTCTGAACGCGGGCGTGGCAGGATCACTGTTGCTTCTCGAGGCTGCACAACGACGCAGACACGCCTCGGTTGCGGGAAAACTCGATCTGGAGAGCGACGGTAGCCGCCGGTCAGGCGGTGACGACACTCCGGAAACAGGCTATAGGTGACTCGGACGTAGATGTCCACCTCACCGCGGCAAGTGAAGGGAGCACGGAACGTGCGCAAGCAAGACCTCGTCCGGGAAGTCGCTGAGGCGACCGGTCAGACCGAAGCGGCGGCGACCCGATCGGTCAACGTGGTGTTCGCCGCAATCGAGGAGTCGCTGGCGAAGGGCGATGACGTCAACATCAGTGGCTTCGGCTCGTTCCGGGTTGTAGAACGTGCCGCCCGCAAGGGACGGAACCCGCAATCGGGCGACCCGATCACGATCGAAGCGCGGCGGAGCCCGGTGTTCCGAGCGGGAACGCAGTTGAAGCGCGCGGTGGAATAATCAGGTTCCTCCGCAGCACCAGAACAGGGACCGGCGAACAGCCGGTCCCTGTTGTTGTTTTCATGGGGCGCCGCTTGGTTGGGTGTTGTGATCGCTTGTCAGGCTATCCAGCGCGCGTCACAATCTGTGTCGCTGACATTCCGGCGGGAGAGAGTCCACCCGACACTGGCGTGCCTGTTCAAATCCCCTGAACGCTGCTCTCCGAATCAGGACGAGGTACCACCTCGCGGGTGGCGGCCGTTCGGGCGGCGATGCCTCCGGCGAGGTCGTGCTCAACCGATCGCGCGGCGGCGGACATCGCAGTTTCGATCGCCCTGGCGGACGATCGACCATGGCAGATGATGACCGCGCCATTGACCCCAAGTAGCGGCGCTCCGCCAATCTCCGCATAATCCAGGCGCGTACGCATTGCACGAAAGGCGGGCCGGAGGACCATCCCGGCCAGTTTCCGCGGGAGGGTCTTCATGATCTCCGCGCGCAGGATCTCGGTCAGGAAACTGGCGACGCCTTCGGCCGTCTTGAGAGCAACGTTGCCGGTGAACCCGTCGGTGACGACGATGTCCACCGTTCCCATGGCGACGTCCTTGCCCTCCACATTCCCGGCAAAATTGAGATCGTCCCGGGCGGCGAGCAACGGATACACCTGCTGGACCAGGGCGTTGCCTTTGGTCGGCTCTTCGCCATTGCTGAGCAAGCCGATCGTTGGTTCCGCGATGTCGAGGACACGCTGCGCATACACCTGACCCATCTCGGCGAACTGGACGAGGTGCGATGGTTTCGGGTCGACTACGGCCCCGAGATCCAGCATCAGCGTCTTGCCGCGAGCGGTAGGAATGTAGGACGCGATGGCGGGCCGTTCGATGCCCTTGACCCGGCCCAGCACCATCAGCGCGCCAGCCATGACGGCGCCGCTGTTACCGGGCGACACCATGGCGTCCGCCCGATGTTCCGGGATGAGCCTCAGTGCGACGTTGATACTGCTCTGGGGCTTGCGCCGCACGGCCTGTGCTGGGTGATCGTGCATGGTGATGACGTCGGTGGACGGCACCACCTCGACGTTGACACCGCCAGTGTCCATCCCCTTCAGCGCCGCGGAGATGGCGCCTTCGTCTCCAATCAGCAGCACATCCGCGCCCAGCGCCCGACCGCCAGCCACGGCTCCCGCCACGATGACACCGGGTCCGTTGTCCCCGCCCATCACGTCAACCGCAATCCGGATCGTCATCGGCGTTTCCTGGTCACTGACTGCGGCACATTAAGGAGCACCAGCGAGCACGGCGAGTGCTTGCTGGTGCGATGATGATTCTAGAGGTCGAGGTTCTGCACGTCCTGCGCGTGAGTCAGGATGTACTTCTTGCGAGGCGGCACGGCGGCCCCCATCAGCATGTCGAAGGTGTCGTCGGCGTGGGCGCCATCCTCGATCGTGACCTGCACCAATGTCCGGTTTGCCGGGTCCATCGTCGTTTCCCAGAGCTGGTCCGGGTTCATCTCGCCGAGACCCTTGTACCGTTGCACGTCAGCCTTCTCGCCGTTGGCCTTGAGGTCGGCGTTCAGTTCGGCATCGGAGTAGACCCATCGCTCGTCCTTGCCGCGCTTGATGCGGTAAAGCGGCGGCTGGGCAGCGTAGACGTGCCCGTTGATGATGAGTTGCTCCAGATGCCGGTAGAAGAAGGTCAGCAGGAGCGTCCGGATGTGGGCGCCGTCGACATCGGCGTCGGTCATGATGATGATGCGGTGGTAGCGGAGCTTCGAGATATCGAACTGATCGCCGATCGAAGTGCCGAGTGCGGTGACCAGCGTCCGGATTTCGTTGTTTTGCAACATCTTGTCGAGGCGGGCCTTCTCGACGTTGAGAATTTTGCCCCGGATCGGGAGGATCGCCTGGAATCGCCGGTCTCGCCCCTGTTTGGCGGAACCGCCTGCCGAGTCACCCTCGACGATATAGAGCTCAGCCCGTGCCGGATCGCGCTCGGAGCAGTCGGCCAGCTTGCCAGGGAGGCTGAAGTTGTCGAGGCCACCCTTGCGCTGGACCAGCTCGCGTGCCTTGCGCGCGGCCTCGCGGGCGCGGGCGGCATTGAGACACTTCTCGATGACGCGGCGCGCCACCTGCGGATTTTCCTCAAGGAATGCGCCAAGCGCTTCGTTCACCACCGATTGCACGGCGCCCGCCATTTCGGGGCTGCCGAGTTTGCCTTTGGTTTGCCCCTCGAACTGCGGGTCTTCGAGCTTGACCGAAACGATCGCGGTCAGTCCCTCCCGGACGTCATCGCCGGAAAGCGCCTCGTCGGCCTTCATGTGGCCGTTGCGCTTGGCGTAGTCGTTGATGGTTCGTGTGAGCGCCGACTTGAAGCCCGACAGATGCGTACCACCGTCGATCGTGTTCACGTTGTTGACGTAGGTGTGAGTCGATTCGCCGAATGTGTCGTTGTATTGGAGCGCGACTTCGACGTTGCCGGCCGCGGTTTCTCGGTTGACGTAAAACGGGCGTTCGTGGACGACATTCCGGTTGCGGTTGAGGTGCCGCACGAACGAGATGATCCCGCCCTCGAAGTAAAACGTCATCTCCTGGTCGATCCGCTCGTCGCGAATCGTGAGCGAAAGCCCCTTGGTGAGGTACGCCCATTCACGAAACCAGGTTTCCAGGTGGTCGTAGCTGTAATCGTGACCGGCCTTGAATATCTCGAGATCGGCGAGGAACGTCGACTTGGTACCATGCCGGTCGGGATCGGTCTTGCCGACGATCTTGACATCGCCCTGGGGCTTGCCGCGCCGGTATTCCTGGCGATAGACGTTGGCGTCTCCCGCCCGCGTCACCTCCACGACCATCCACTCGGAGAGCGCGTTCACCACGGATGCGCCGACACCATGCAATCCACCCGAGACCTTGTAGCCGCCTCCGCCGAACTTTCCGCCTGCGTGCAAGGTGGTCATGATCACTTCGAGCGCGGACTTCTTCTGCTTGGCATGGCGATCGACCGGAATACCCCGGCCGTTGTCTTCGACGGTGACGAGGTTGTCCTTGCCGATCGTGCAGACGATGCGGTCGCAGACGCCGGCGAGGGCTTCATCGACCGAGTTGTCGACCAACTCGCGAATCAGGTGATGCAGGCCGCGCTGATCGGTGCTGCCGATGTACATACCGGGGCGCTTGCGCACCGCCTCCAGGCCTTCGAGTACCTGGATCTGGTCGGCGTTGTATGAGTTGTCCGCCTGCTTCCTGCTGCGTGGGGCGGTAGGGGTATCGATGGCCATGCTGGTTAGCCTCCTTGGC
>CAZSUN010000040.1:29552-31639 GCA_964610045.1 uncultured Sphaerobacteraceae bacterium | reverse complement strand
GCCGAACGAGAGTTTCGCCGTCGAACGCCTGTACCAGGGCATCAGGACGAGTGCCGCGTTGCTGGCCGAGCTACAGAAAACAGGAAACAGAAACGAGAAAACAGGCGGGGAGTAAAGTCGAACATGCATTACCGGGAGCTGAACGTTTGGCAAAAGGGGATGGGCGCTGCCCGAGAAGTCTACCGATTGGCCCCACGCTTACCGCGCGAGGAGACCTACGGGATGAGATCTCAACTGACACGCGCTGCGGTGTCGATACCAGCGAACATCGCCGAAGGTTGGACCCGTGAATCCTCAAAGGAGAAAGCTCAGTTCCTCGCCATCGCCCATGGCTCGCTTGCCGAAGCCGAGACACTCCTCACGCTCTGCGAGGACCTCGGTTGGTTTCCACCGGAAGAAACCATTCGAGTGCGAGGTCTGTTCGGAGAACTCAGCAAGATGCTGACCGCCATGCGGCGCACCTACCGCGACACTCGCTGACCCCGACCTATTTCCTGTTTTCTCGTTCCTGTTTTCTCACTTCTCTCTTCTCGTTCCCCCGAGGAATCCCATGCCAAGCCACCTCACCCACCTCGAATGCAGCTTTTGCGGCCAGGCGATGTCCGCCGATCACCTCGCCACCACCTGCCCGGATTGCGGCAAGGTGCTGCTCGCCCGGTACGATCTCGACGCGGCGCGGGCGATGACGCCGCAGGTGCTGGCAACCCGCCCGTGGACGATGTGGCGCTACGAAGAACTGCTGCCGGTACGGGAGGCAGCCAACATCGTCACCCTTGGTGAAGGGGGAACGCCCCTGCTGGCCGCGCCGCGGCTGGGCGACGCGTTCGGCCTCGAACGCCTGCTGGTGAAGGACGAGGGGCAGAACCCGACCGGCAGTTTCAAGGCGCGCGGGCTGGCGATGGCCGTGTCGAAGGCCAGGGAACTCGGCGCGACCACGATCGCGATGCCGTCGGCCGGGAACGCCGCCGCCGCGATGACCGCCTGCGCCGCCCGGGCCGGGATTGCCGCCATCGTCGCGATGCCGGCCGATACCCCGCCGATGATGCGGGCGGAATGCGAGGCGTTCGGCGCGGAGGTCATCCTCGTCGATGGCCTGATCGACGATTGCGGGAAGCTGATCCGCGAGGGCGCCGCCAAGCACGGCTGGTACGACATTTCGACCTTGCGCGAGCCGTACCGGGCCGAAGGCAAGAAGACGATGGGACTGGAAATCGCCGAGCAACTCGGCTGGCGGTTGCCTGACGCCATCATCTACCCCACCGGCGGCGGCACCGGCATCGTCGGGATGTGGAAGGCGTTTGCCGAACTCGAAGCCATCGGACTGATCGGGTCGCGACGGCCGAAGATGATCGTGGTCCAGGCGGCAGGCTGTGCTCCGCTGGTGCAGGCGTACGATGCCGGTGAGCGGCACGCGCCGCGGTTCCCCAACGCCCAGACGATTGCGCCAGGCATCCGGGTTCCGGCCGCGATCGGCGATTACCTGATCCTCGACGCGGTCCGGGCCAGTGGCGGCACCGCCCTGACCGTCAGCGACGACGAGATCCGGGAGGGGATGCACCATGCGGCCCGGCTGGAAGGCATGCTGGTCTCGCCGGAATCCGGCGCCGCGGTGATCGCGGCCAGGAACCTGCGCGAACGCGGATTCCTGGCGCAAGACGACGAAACCGTCATTTTCGCCACCGGCTCCGGCCTGCTGCACCCGGACCTGTTCCCGGTGTCGGAATACGCTGCCTGACGCGTATCGCCATCCGTACGGGCGGACCTCTGAGCGTAGCGAAGGGTCGTCCACCCCGAGGCAAACAGGGAGGACACGCTCGAGCCGATCGGCCCCTACGGCTTGGGACGGGTGGGTGGTCTCGGGCGTTCGTAGGGACCGACCGCGTGTCGGTCCTTGATGGTTCCCGGCAGGTCCGCACCTACGGAGAGAACGGCACCGAGGTGATGGTATTCCCCGGCAAGGTCACGGTGCGAGCCGAGCCGTCCGGCAAGCGCAGCGCACGAATCACCTCGTCCGCACCGTGGTTGAGCACGAGCAGCTTGCCCTCGACCTGCGCGACGAAGACGTTGTCGATCTCTCCGTCCGCCAG
>CAZSUN010000040.1:0-29452 GCA_964610045.1 uncultured Sphaerobacteraceae bacterium | reverse complement strand
ATCAGCAGCACCCGGTACCGGCCGAGGACACCCCCAGCCACCATCTCGTCGTCCACGTAGTCGAGATCGGTCAGGTCGCGCAGGTGGCAGACCTGCTGGAAGACAGTCCGCGTCGGCACCTCGCCAAGCATGATGGCCGTGTCGGAATGCAGGAACGCCACATCGACCACCGGCGTTTCGAGCCGGATTTCCGCGAAGTTCGCATTCCAGGCGTCGATCGTGGCGCGGTGATGAACGATGTTCGGTGCGTAGAAGTGCAGGTTCTTCGCGCCGGAGGCGACCGCGTTGTAAATCCGGCAGGTGACGCCGAACTCGTTGACGCCGCCTGCCGGCTCGATGCCGGTGTATGCGCCGTGGAACCTCCCGGCCGAGGTCACCCACCGGGTGATCGCGAAGTTGAATGCGTAGTGCGACGCTTCGTTGGTGATGCGGACTCCCCCGCCAACCGAGGCCGCGATCCGGCACTGGTCGCCGAAGTGCGCTCCCTGCTGCGGCGGCGCGTCACCCCCCGTGCAGAGATAGATTGGGTGGTCCGGGAACAACCGGCGGGTGGTCGACATCCAGATCGTGGCGAGGTCGTTCATCGCGCCGCGATACCAGCCGATGAAGTCGAGCCACTGACGCCGCCGCTCGGGCGTCGACGTGTCGAAGGTGCCGGGCTCGGTCGGCTCGTCGGCCCGGAACGCCTCGATGCCGGCCGGGATCGCCAGTTCCGGCAGCCTGATCTCGGCCGCATCAATGAAATCCGTCCCCCAGGCTGCATTCACCCTGGTCAGCTCACCGCCATAGAGACCGAGCATCGCAGCCCGGAAGTTAACTTCGGCCACCGGGTCGCCGCACCAGTAGCCTGAATGCGTGTGGTACGGGCCGGGTACGACCTGCGTCCACATCGTGCCGGTGACGGGGTAGATCGCCTCCCCGAAATCGCCGGTGATGCCGAGGAGTAACGCCTCGACCACGCCACGCTCACGGTACTGGTCCGCAAAGGCGGTCAGGAAACGGTCGATGTGCCGGTCGAAGCCCCGGTCGAAGATCGACTGGATCTTGCTCTCCAGCCGGTGTTCGAGACAGACCGCGCCCCGGTGTTCCGGGCTGCCCCGGAACCAGTCCGGCAATGAGTAGGCCGGTCCCGCGATCAGGAACGGCACCCACTTCAGGCCGTGCCGCTCCAGAATCTCCACTTGCCGGTCCCAGTGACTGAAATCGAAAACGCCCTCGCCACCGTTCTCGACCGTGCCCCAGTGAACGTACTGCTCGACGCTGGTGAATCCGAGGGCGGCGATCCTGGCTGCCTCCTCGTCGGTCAGGTCCGGGTTACACCCGAGACAGAGTTCGACGCCGGTTTCCATCCGGTGCGGCGAGGCCAGGATGACATCGTCGAAGGCGGCGGGATCGGGCTGCTCCGGTGCAGCCAGGAATGGCGCGGTCCGGACCGGTTCCTGTCCCGGCAGGTCGAGCGCGCAGCGAAATCCCGTACCGTTTGCCCCGGTTCCGGCGTGCACGCGGAGCCGCCGCGTGATCCGCAGGTCGCGGGCGGGACTGTGCCAGGCTCCCCCTCGCACAACCCGCTGCAATCCCCATCCCTCCCCGATGTTGGCGGCTTCGAGGTCTTCCCACGGATAGCGGTAGAACCAGTTGTCACACCACTCCCACACATTGCCGGCCATCTCGAACAGGCCATACCCGTTCGCCGGGTACGACCTCACCGGCACGGTATAGCGGCGGCCAGTACCATGCAGCGGATCGCGCCAGACCACCGGCGCCGACCGGGCCGCGAACATCGCCTGGGATCCATCCGGATCGGTGTTGCCCCAGGGATACGTCCCGTCCTGGCCCCCTCGGGCCGCCCACTCCCACTCGGCCTCGGTCGGCAGCCGCTTGCCGGCCCAGGCGGCGTAGTCGACCGCATCCTGGTAACCGGCGTTGACCACCGGGTGGTCCGGCAGGCGGTCGAACGAGTCCGGCAGGTCGGGCCAGCGCGGTGAATCGGGATACTGCCGGCTGGTGGCATCGCAGAACGCGCGGTACTGCGC
Source organism: uncultured Sphaerobacteraceae bacterium (assembly GCA_964610045.1). Classification (GTDB taxonomy): domain Bacteria; phylum Chloroflexota; class Chloroflexia; order Thermomicrobiales; family UBA6265; genus JACCYX01. The sequence continues at coordinate 27,419 of CAZSUN010000040.1, read as the reverse complement.
GTTGGTGACCGGGGCGGTATCGAGGAAGAAGGGCGGCACGCTGACCTCGTGGACGGGCGCTTCCTCGGCGTAGCCGTCGTCGCTGCCCATGATGAACGTGCCGCCGGGAATCAGGGCCATGCCATCGGGCGGTTGCGGAAGTGGATCGGGTGAATCGGTCATCGGGAGGTGGTCCTTGTTGATTCGGTTTCGACATTCCGTAGGGACGGACGCAGGCTCTCGACTCCGTACGGGCGGACCCGCCGAGCCGCCAGGCGAGGGGGTCGTCCGCCCCGTGCATGCACGCCTGGGCGGACGACCCTCCGCTACGCTCCGGGGTCCGCCCGTACGTGATTGATCGGTTGCGTCTGTCTCACCCCTTCACGGAACCGAGCATGATGCCCTTCACGAAGTGCCGCTGCAGGAACGGGTAGAGCAGCAGGATCGGCACCACCGCGAAGATGATCGAGGCGGCGGTGATGCTCTCCGACGAGGTGACGACGCGCGTCATGTCGCCGGTCGGCGAGTTCGATCCGCCCATCCCCATCATGCTCTGGTCGATGACGATCGTTCGCAGCACGACCTGGAGCGGCCACTTGCTGTTGTCCGTGATGAAGAAGAGACCGGTGAAAAAGTCGTTCCAGTGGGCGACCGCGTAGAAGAGGCTGACGGTCGCCAGGACAGGCTTCGAGAGCGGCAGCACGATATCCCACAGGGTGCGGATATCGGACGCGCCATCGAGCCGGGCCGCTTCCTCGACTTCCGTCGGGATGCTCCAGAAGAAATTGCGCAGCAGGATCAGGTTGAATGGCGACACGAGTCCCCAGATCACCATCACCCAGACGCTGTTGAGCAGGCCGACATCCTTGATCATCATGTAGGTTGGCAGCAACCCGGCGCTGAACAGCATCGGCAGAATCACCATCCACATCATGAAGCGGTGACCCGGCAGGTCGGTCTTGGACAGGCCGTAGGCCGCCATCGTCGTCACCGTCATGTTGAAGAAGGTGCCGACCACGGTCACGAACACGCTGATCCCGAACGACCGCATCAGCACGGGCGTATCGAAGATGTACCGGTAGGCATCCAGCGTAAACCCCTGAGGGAAGAGCATGCCCGGATTCTTCGTCACCATCGCGCCGGTGCTCAGCGAGCGCGCCAGCACGTTCACCATCGGCAACAGGGTAATCAGGGCGGCAACCAGCAGCACACCGTAAATGGTGATGTCGGCCCAACGCGGGTTCTGGTCCGGGGTGCGGGTTCGGCGGCGCCGTTGCGCGCCGTACGGCATCTCCACCACCGCCAGTTCTTCGTCCGACATCGTCTGTTCGCGCATTACCATAGCGAGCGCTCCCCGAACCTGCGCAGCACCGCATTCGCCGTGACAATCAGCACCATCCCGACCACGCCCTTGAAGAGACCGACAGCGGTCGCCAGTTCAAAATTGGCGTCCAGCAGGCCGACCCGGTAGACGTAGGTATCGATGATGTCGCCAACCTCAAGGGTCGCGCCGTTGAGCAACATGAATACCTGGTCGAATCCGGCATCGAGCAGGGAGCCAAGTGACAGCACGAGCACCACCGCCATCACCGGGCGCAGGCCCGGCAGGGTGATGTCGCGGATTTGCCTCAGTTTGCCGGCGCCGTCGACCTTGGCCGATTCGTAGAGTTGCGGGTCGATCCCGGGGAGGGCGGCGAGGTAGATGATCGCGCCCCAACCGAACTCCTTGAGGATGCCGGTCAGCACGATGTTGGTACGGAACAGGTCGGGATTGGCGAGGAAGTTGATCGGATCCCACCCCCAGCCCCGGAGCATCGTGTTGATGATGCCGGTCGGGCCGAGCAAGTTGATCACGATGCCGGCCATCACGACCCATGACAGGAAGTGAGGGAAGTAGGTCACGGTCTGCACGCTGCGCTTGTACCAGACGTGCCGCACCTCGTTCAGCAACAGGGCGAACAGGATTGGCACCGGGAAGCCGAAGATCAGCCGGTAGAGGCTGATCAGGAGCGTGTTCCGGATCAGTTGGGGGAATTTGGGTGACGAGAACAGGTCCCGGAAGTGATCGAGTCCAACCCAGGGGCTCGCCGACATTCCCTTGAAGACCTGGAAATCCTTGAAGGCGAGTTGGAGACCATACAACGGGAAATAGGCAAAGACGAGAAAGTAGATGAGGGCCGGCAGGATCAGGAGATACAGCTGCCAGTGCTGCCGCATCTTCCGGAGGGTCCTGCCGCCCTTGCTGGCCGTCTCCGGGACAGTCACGTTGCCCCGAGTGCCATCGACTGCTGCCTGCATACGCGCATCCTTGCTGGGCAATGAGAGGTCGCGTGCCGGACAGCGCCCCAGCCAACTGCCCCTCCGCCGCAGGCCGACACAGCCGCCTGCGCCCCCGATGGCCAGGTGTCTTTCGCGACGGCAGCAGGTCGCCCCTACGAGTGGCTTCGCCCAGGTAGGGGCGACCTTTCCCGACCACGATCGAAGACGCTACCGAATGGTGCGCTGGCCGGGAATGTGTCGGCCCGAGGCCCACCGTCTGTGCCATACCGGCGGACAGGCCCCCGGCCCTCGCTTGCGCTCGACCGGGGGCCGTCCGCCCTACGAAAATCGGTTGCGTTGGGACCGGGCTAGACGCCGTAATCCGGCTCGGACTTGTCGGTCTGGAGTTCGTTCACCTCATTGATGATGTCGTCGCCGCCGGCGCCGCGCCATTCGGTCACGGCCGCATCCCAGTCCTCGCGGGTGGTATCGGCGTTGATGATGACGCTGTCGATCGTCGGCCGCAGGTAGTCCTCATAGAGGCGCGAACCGTTCTCGCCGTCGGTTGGCGAGATGATCATCGTGTTCCGGTAGTCGAAGAACTGGTTGACGGCGTAGGTTTCGAACTTGCCCTTGATGTACTCGAACTGGTCGCCGACGCCCGCGCCCTCGAAGTTGCGCTGGAGCGCGGCCCAGTCGAGTTTCTCGCTCATCGGATCGAGGAAGCGCAGCGGCTCGATCTGCGGCCCCTGGTATTCCGGCGCCCGCTCGGTATCGGGGATCGGCACGGGCGCGCCGTCGACCACGTTGTAGGTCTGGCCCTCGATCCCGTAGCGGCGGAAGGTGGTGCCACCGGTCAGCGACCATTCGAGGAAGGCAAAGAATCCTTCGGGATTGTCGTACGCGGCGGCCACGTAGAACCCACGGTCGATCGGGAAGACCATCCGGGTGCCGGCGGTTTCCGAGATCGGGTCGATGACCCCGACGGTGGCGTTCGGATCGATCTGCCAGAGGTTGGTCTGGAAATCGGTGAACGATGCCCAGTTCGCCAGGGCGATGGCGGACTGCCCGCCCTTGAAGCGGTCGTCCGAAAGGTTCGGCTCGGGGTTGATGCCGTAGTTCTGGTCGAGCAGCTGACGGCTGTACATGTCCTGGAACCAGAAGTGCATGTCGATCTGCGCATCCTGGGTGAACCAGGGGATGATCTGGTTGGCGTCGTCCGGATTCGGCTGCCAGCCAAACTCGGCGAAGTCCCAGACCGTGGCGAAATCCTTGGCGTGCCAGGTGTAGCCCATGGTCAGCGGAGAAACGGCGGGATCGCCGGCAAGCGCTTCGCAGGCAGCCACGAACTCATCGAGATTCGTCGGCTCGGCGATCCCCTTCGCCTCGAAGATGTCCTGCCGGTAGAAGATGAAGAACGGCACGACCGGGTAGATCAGGTTCGGGATGAAGAAGATGTCGCCGTTGTCATCCCGCAGCAGTTCCCAGAAGGCTTCCGGCACTGCCGCTTTCACCGCCGGGAACTGGTCGAGGTACTGTTGGATCGGGGCGAACGCGCCCTGGTCCTGGGCGTCCTTCCAGATCTGCTGGGACGGACCCCCGCCCCACATCACATCCGGCAGGTCGCCGGAGGCCAGCACAGTGTTGATTTTGGTGTCGAAGTCGATCACGGGAATGATCTGGACTTCGATCTCGACGTTGCCGAGTTCCTGCAACTGCTGCTGGTAGGGGCCGTCCTTGGTGAAGGTGGCCGGTCCCCAGGTGGGCCGCAGATAGGAGAAGCTCACCGTATCTCCACCGCGTGGCGTCACCTCGGGTATCGCCGCCGGGGACGCATCCTGGGCCCAGGCAAGCGACGAACCACCCAACGCGATCGCGCTGGCGCCCAGACCGGCACTGGCCTGCACGAATCCGCGGCGGGACAACTGCGACGAACGAATTCGATCCTGCATGGAACGCCTCCCGGCAATATGAGGACGATGGACGTGCAGCCGACGAGTCAGCACATCCGGATGCGCTCGTCACTCCCTGTGAGGGGCACATCCGAACTCCGGGAACGTTCCCGGCCCTGTCCTTATCGATGCAGGGGTCATGCTACGCAGGGGGTATCATGCCGTCAATAGGACTATTGGGAACTGATGGACGACGAACGACCCAATCCGGCAGGCTGTATGCACGCCAATACCTCCGGATGCCGCCGGTCGCCAATACTTGTGAAATTACGGGTGAGAGATGACAATGCGGGAAACGTCCACGAAATCAGGAATTCCAGGAGGTTTCCCATGGCCATGCTGCTTGCCCTGATCTATGACGATCAGAAGACAGCCGAACAAGCCCTCGATACCGCGAAGGCGCTTGAATCCTACGGGTACCTGACGATCCAGGATCAGGAACTGGTGCGGAAGAGCGAGAGCGGCAAAATCGATACCGACGAGAAAAAGCATCCTGTTGGCCGTGGCGCGATCGTTGGCGGCGTGGTCGGCGCCATTTTCGGCACGCCGTTCATGATGCCGGTTGCGGGCGCCGCGGCGGGCGCCGCTGTGGGCGCTGTCTTCGGGAACGCCGCCAAGGGTGGGGCCGAGGATTTCAAGAATTTCACCGAAAAGGTGTCGGGGGAACTTGCGCCAGGCGGCGCGGCCGTCGTGCTCCTCGGGAGCACCGAGGGCCGCGAGCGGGTGATCCACGACCTTGGCCAGCATGGCGGGCGCCTCTATACCCTCGACATCGACGACGAGGAAATCGCGGACATCCAGAAGCAGATCGACCGGGCAGCGAACACGGGTTCCTGATCCGGACTGAATGCCGGTTCCGGGTTCACCCGCTGCCGTGTCGCCAGTCCGGCGGGTCATGGTTCGAGAATCAACGCGGACGGGGTCCAGCAGACCCTGTCCGCGTTCGTTGCATCCGGCAGGTACCGCTCGCGGCAACGGGCTACCATGTGCGTGTTGAACCGGTGCGGATACGATCGTTTACGGACCTCGCACCCGCGACGGGTGGCGTGCATCCTGTGGCCGCGCACGGTCGCGAAACGCCAGGCGTAACCCGCCCCATTGGCATGACACGAAAATCGGAGGAATCAGGGATGTCCAGCGCAGCACCAGACGACCATTTCCGGACGCGGATCCACACCATGCGACGGCGGCTCCAGGAATCGCTCTCCATCGAAGCACTGGCGACCAGCATCGACGGCCGTACCTTTACCTACGAAGCGCCGGTCATTGAGGCGATGCCCCCGGGATCGTTCGTCTCGATCGACGCCGGTGACGACCGGACCTATTTCGCCCGCATCCTCGACAACGATATCGTGGAGCGGGACGGCCCCGAGATCGCGCTGGACAATTCCTCCGACCTCACGAAATCAGGCGGTCTTGCCGAACTCGCCATCCAGAATGTGAGTTTCCGGGTGCGGCTGCGTTTTGCGCGGGGGAGCGGGATCCTGATCGGGCGGATCGATGGTGACCGGGTACGGGCAACCGGCGACAGCGACCAATTCGACAGCGCCGCTATCGGGCCAGTCAGCAGCGATCAACTGTCGCACTACCTGGCGGCCTTCATGCAGGGCCGCCCGTCGCTTCCCATCGGGTCCCAGGCAGGGTACGAACCGCGAATCCCGGCCTCGATGCTTGCCGGCGGGTTTGGCCGCCATACATTCCTGGTGGGCCAGTCAGGTTCGGGGAAAACCTACTCCCTCGGCGTCATCCTGGAACAACTGCTACTCGAAACCGATCTCCGGATCATCATCATCGATCCCAACTCTGATTATGTACACTTACGGGAACTCCGGGACAACATCGCGGTCGACGATCCCGGTCTCGCCGTCCGTTATCGCGACGCCGTCAGCAAGATTCGCGTGTACCGGCCGGCCGGTCGGGCCGAATCGGAGGAGGAGACGCTTCGCATCCACTTCAGTTCGTTGAGCGAGCGGGTGCAGGCGCTGGTCCTGCGCATCGACCCGCTGGAGAACCGCGAGGAATACGACGCGTTTCGCACGATCGTGCGGCAAATGAGCGCCGAGACCTACTCACTGGCTGATGTCGAAGCCGCCGCCATGGCCAGCCTGTCGCACGCCAGCCGGCAAGTGGCGCTCCGGATCGCCGCGCTGAACAACAGCAACTGGGAGGTCTGGGCCGAGGCCGATCAGCCCGCTCTCACCAGTCTCGATGGCGACTGGCGTGCGCTGATCCTCGATGTCGGCGGCTTCGAGCAGCGCGACGAGAAATCGCTGATCGCCAATGCCGTGCTCCAGACACTCTGGGCACACCGCAACGACCGGAAACCCTACCTCGTGGTGATCGACGAGGCGCACAACATCTGCCCGCAGGAGTCGGAAGACCCGATCCAGCAGTTGGCGACCGAACGTGCGATTTCGATTGCCGCCGAAGGCCGGAAGTTCGGACTTTACCTGCTGCTCTCGACCCAACGCCCCAGCAAGATCCACATCAACGTGCTGTCGCAGTGCGACAACCTCGTGCTGATGCGGATGAACTCCGCCGACGACCTCGACCAGTTGAAGCACACCTTCTCGTTCGTGCCGGAATCGCTGTTCGACCGCTCGTCCACCTTCGCCCAGGGCGAATCACTCATCGCCGGCAAGATCGCGCCGCTGCCGCTGATGATCAACTTCGGCGAGCGGGTCTCGCAGGAAGGCGGCGGGGATGTCGCCGACGATTGGACCCGCCGGGGCTGAAAAGCCTGGGCAGTGGCGACGACCTGCTGGTTCCATCGAACCGATCGAGCCGGCGGCCTCTCCAACGACGTAGCGATTCGGTGGCCAGCCGGGATCTTGTCCGAACGTGCGCGGGAGCTTCAGGCGCCAAGCCTAGGGTAGGGCACCATGGGCGAGTTTGATTACGCAGGATGGCTCGAACGGGAGCTGGCTTCGGGGGCGCTGGGCGAGACCCTGTCCAGCGAGCAGCAGGCGGCCGTTCGCCAAGCCTACGGCTTGCCTGAGCAGGGCATCATCGAACCAGCGATTCCTTCCGAGGATGCGACGATCGCGCTGGACTCCACGGCGGCGAAAGCTCCCATTCCCGGCAACCTGCCGCCCCAGGTGGTGCCAGCGAACCGGCCAACGACGCCACCGCGCAATCTGCCGCCCCAGGTACGGCCAGGCGCCGTAAACCTGCGCGAATTGATCCAGAGACCGGTTGAGAAGGACGCGCCGCCGAAGGAACCCTTCTCCTGGGATCCGGCCGTACTCCTGCTGTACCTCGGCGCGTTCCTGGTGGTGACATCGGGTCTCGTTTACGCCTCGTACAACTGGGCCGACCTCGGCGCGTGGCGAAAGCTCGGCCTGCTGATGGCCCTCACCATCGCCTTCGCCGGCGGCGGCTGGCTGCTGCTTGGCATCGAGCGCGTCAGGGAAGCAGCCCGGACGTTCGTCGCGATCGGCGCCCTGCTGGTCCCGGCAAACGCCATTGCCGCCTCCACCGTCCTCGATGAGGACGCCGCCTCCCCGGCCTTGATCGTGTTGCTGGGATCGCTGGCGACTGCGCTGCTGTACGGGGTCTTCTCCGTACGTCCGGGAGGGACGCTGTACCGCTACGGCGCGGCCATCGCCACCACCCTGGCGATCGGGGCAATCGTGCCGGTACTCGGACCATCACCCGAATGGGGCGCGGTGGCGGTGCTGGCGGCGGCAGCCATCCTGCCTGACCTGGTCGATCGAAGCGGTGAGCGCCTGGCCCACCTCCACTGTCCGTTCCGGCTCACCATGGCGTTCGCCACCGTCCCGGCAACCCTGATCGGGATCGGAGCCTGGGACCAGAACCACTGGCTCCCGGCCATCACCTTCGCGACGGCAACCGTGACCCTTGGCCGGATCGCCATCCGGCACCAGCACGATGCCCCGGCGATCGGCGGCGCGCTGACGATGGCGGCGATCGCGCCGGCGACACTGATCGCCGCTGGACCAGACTCGCCCGTGCCCTATGCCTGGTGCCTGGCGCTCGCCTCTGTTGGTTTCATCGTCGCCGGGCAGGTCGTCCCGCCCTGGTCGCCCCGGCCGATTCCCCGGACGGCGCTCCACGTGGAGGCGGTGATCGGGTTCGCCGTTTCCGGGTTGTTCGGCTCCATCCACGAACCCTGGCTGGCTACAGCCGTGCTGGCGCTCGGCGCGGCGGGCACGACCACCATCGCGATCCTGCGCGGAAGCCGGTGGTGGTTGCTGGTGGCATCCGCCTTCGTGGCGGCCACCTGGTTCGCGGCGCCGGGCTGGGACCGGTTCGATACCTGGAACGCGCTCGATGCCCTGCGGTACTCCATCCCGCTGCCGGTCATCCTGGCCGTACTGGCGATCGTGGTGGAGCGCTGGGCAGCCCGCGACGATGGGCACGGCGGCTGGGATCTCCCCGTGTGGATCGCGGCTGGCATCGCCGCCGCCGTGACGACCATCATCCCGCTGACCATCAGCTCGATCAACGCGAGCGATACCGGGCTGCGGTGGGTGGCCATCGCCAGCGCGATGTACGCCGCCGGTGCGCTGGTCGCCGCCTGGCGGCTTCGCGAGGACGTACCCACCATCGGGTACGCCCTCTGGGCTTCCCTCGCCGTCGTGCTGGCGGTGGTGACGCTGCCGGTCCACGGAACCTGGCAAGCCCTGATCATCCTGATCGCCGCCGCCATCCTCGCCGCGACCACACTGCCGGGAGTCCGGCCCTGGTTGGCGTCCACCACGGGGATACCATGGTTGCCAGGCGCCATCTTCGGGTTGGTTGCCAGTACGGCACTGCTGACGATGCTGGCGTATGCGGCGCTCTACGTCAGCTCCAGCAGCGTGGAGTCGTTCGAGGTGCTGCCGGATACCCGGTGGCCGTGGGTCGCCTACCTCGCCACGTTCGCCGCGCTGTCGGGTGCGGCAATCTGGACCGGTCTCCAGCGCGGGCGACGGTCGGCTATCGACGGGTCGATGGCCGGCATCGCCTGGGCCGGGTTGGGATTCGCCACCGTGTCGGGCTTGCTCCTGCTGCGGATGGTCACCACCGATCACATGGCCTGGTCCCGCGCCGGGATCGCGGTTGCCATCGTCCTGATCGCAGCCGCGACCGCGCTTCGCCAACGTGAGACCGGCAACAGCTTCGTCCCGGTCCTGCTCGACGCCACGTTCACCTGTGCGATCGTCCTGGGCGCCGTCTCGATCGCCGCGAACATCCTGCTGGTTGCCAACGATCCGTCTGCGGCGTCGGACACAACCCAGGCGGCAACCTACGGACTCGCAGGTCTGGCCGTGCTCGCGATCGCCTGGTGGCGAACCTCGCCGTGGTTGGGGGTGGCGGGACTCGGCCTGCTAGCAATCGCGACCCTCTATGCGGCGCTAACCCGGGACAATCCCGATGTCGCCGCCCCGGTCGGGCTGGTTGCGCTCTCGTGGGTCGTCATGGGCACCACGATCGCCCTGCAGCGCACGAGGCGGGGAGAGCAACTTGCGCCGGTGCTCCGTCTTGCAGGCATCGGCATCGGGGCCGTCGCCATCGCGGCGGCGGCGACGCTGGATCCGGACACCGGTCCGGGCACATCCGGCTGGCGCACGATCATCTTCACCCTGGTGATGGCGGCGGCACTGCTCGCCACGGAAGGCTGGTTGCGGCAGGACCGCCGGTGGGCGATCGCGGCCTCGGCCGTGGCGATGGCGGCCTTGCTGATGCAGGTGGGCGATACAGAGCCGTCGAACATCCAGGAGTACACGGTGCCGCTGGCGCTCTACCTGCTCGCGCTCGGGTGGATCTCGCGCCGGAACCGGGCGCTGCGCGATGTGCTGCTGGCGCTGGGGTCGGTTGCGCTGCTGGCGCCGCCCTTGCTGGCCGCGCAGCGTGACGGCGACGCGACCCAACTGCTGATCGGCGGGGTGGAGGCCCTGATGCTGTTCGTGGCCGGGGTCTTCCTGCGGTTGCGGGTGGCGATCGCCGCCAGCGTGGCCGCGATCACGCTGATCGTCCTGCGTTTCCTCGTCGACGCCGCCATCGCGCTGCCGGGCTGGATATCCCTGCTTGCCGGTGGGTTGCTGTTGCTGGTGATCGGCACGCTGCTGACGATCTGGAAGGACGAAGCGCGGAACCGCCTGGAGCGGTTGCAGGCCGGCTGGCACGACATGGGCTGATCCTGTCCGGTTCGCGCACCGCCACGGTCTCGTGGTCTCGACACGGCGGGCATATCAGGGCATGGTGCGATCGGGCGTCTTCGGGGAAGATGCCACGGACTACACCTGACTCCATCAAGAAGGATCGACCATGACCGCGCCGCGCCCACTCGTCGTTCACACCACCCCGATTGGCCCCGATATCCTCACCTCGATCGACTTCGCGGACATCATCGAGATCAAGCCCGAGCAATCGCGACAGGAATTGCTGGCGGCGGTGGCCAATGCCTCGGGCCTCATCAACCCCGGCAACCTCCCGATCGACGCCGAGCTGCTCGACGGCAGCCCCAACCTGAAAATCATCGCCAACGCCGCGCGCGGGTTCGACAACCTGCCGCTGGACGAGCTCGCCCGGCGCGGCATCTGGGCCACCAACGTGCCGGACGCCTTCACCGCCTCCACGGCGGAAGTCACCCTGGGCCTGATGCTGATGGTGATGCGCCGCATGGCCGAGGGCGCGGAGTACGTGCGCCGGGGCGCCTGGGACCGCTTCGTGCCCGGCGAGTGGGACGGCCATTCCCTGGTCGGCAAGACGATCGGTCTCATCGGCTACGGCCTGATCGGGAAGGCGGTCGCCCGCCGTGCCCGCGCGTTCGACATGGACGTCGTCCACACCCAGCGGCGCAACCTGCCCGATGCCGATTGCCCGTGGGTGCCGCTCGACGAGTTGCTGGCCACCTCCGATGTCGTCTCACTTCACACCCCGCTCGATGCCGGCACCTACCATCTGATGAACCGCGAGCGGCTGGCAATGATGAAGCCGGGCGCGATCCTGATCAATACCGCCCGCGGGAAAACGGTCGATGAGGCGGCTCTGCTCGAATCGCTGCAATCGGGTCACCTCGGCGGCGCCGGGCTCGATGTCACCGAGTTCGAGCCAAAAGTGGCGCAGGCGCTCTACGAGCGAATCGACGTGGTGATCACGCCGCACCTCGGCGGCGGCACCCTGGAGGCACGGCGGGCAGCGCAGGAGCACGCGGTCGCCAACGTCGCGGCAGTCCTCCGCGGAGGGGTCCCGGCAATGCCGCTGAACAATCCCGGCACCCGATCGTAGTGACGGACCTCTGAGTCCGCCCGTGGTCGGGCAAGAGCCTGACCTGAGCGAGCGCAACGAGTCGAATGGGTCGCCCGATACGAAAAGCTTGCGTAGGGGGCGACCTGCCGCCATCGCCGGAGTCACCTGGCCAACCAACGGACAGGCGGCTGTGTCGGCCCGCTTCCTCACGCCTGGCGACACGGAATGCTTCTTCCGCTCTCCGGCTCAGGGATGGCTGTTCGGGTCGAGCGGGTCGGTGCCGGAGGCGTTCTCCACCGCATCCCCGGTCCCGTCGCCATCCGTGTCGTAGACGTTCGGATCGGTCCCGGTGGTGAACAGCTCGTAGGTATCCGTCAGCATATCCTCATCCGAGTCGGGGTTGTCCGGATTCGTGCCGTAGTACGCCTCCAGGCCATCGCCCAGCAGATCGCCGTCTCGATCGTTGAGCACCAGCGGGTCGGTCCCGGCCGATACCTCCGTTCCATCGCCGATTCCATCGACATCGGTGTCGTACATCACCGGATTCGTATGGTGAAGGGACAACTCATCACCATCGCTCAACCCGTCGTTGTCGGTATCGGGGTTCGTGGGAGAAATGTTGCCGTACTGTCCCGAGGCCTCGTCGCCATCGGTCATGCCGTCCCCATCCGTGTCCAGCTTCAACGGGTCCGTCTGGTAATCATTCACTTCCTGGCCATCGCTCAAGCCGTCATCATCGGTATCGGGCCGCGACGGGTTCGTTCCCAATTGCGCTTCCTCGGATGCCGTCAGGCCATCGCCGTCATTGTCGCTCGTGTCCAGCGTGGTCTCCGTCGGCTCCTCGGTAGGCCGGGTGGAGGACATGTCCTCGTCATCACCGGCGCCGGTGGGAGTCGAGCGCGAGTCGCCCCGGCTGGTCGACGCCCCGGAGCCGGTCCCAGGCATCTCCCCACCGAGGGACTCCGGATCGAGCGGCGGGCTGACCGCCACGTAGCCGATTACCGCCGGGCCATCGCCCGCGCTGACGTCCACCGGGTCGCCGGAATCCTGCCGCGCCACGAACCGGCCCTCGGCAACGGTCGAACCATCGCCCAGTTCCCCTTCGCCGGAGAGTGCCGCCACCAGCGGCACCGCCCACCCATCTTCCCCAAGCGAGGCATCCTCACCAATGTCGAGCGCGCCGAGCCGCACCTCGATCGACCGCACAGAGCCGGGATCGGCGTCCGGATCATCCTCACCGGCGGTCGACAGCAGACGATCCACGTCGCCGCCTTCGGCCAGCGGCGCCGGGGCATCGCCGGCCACCACCGCGATGCGCCAGACGGTAGCCTCCTCGTCGGTGGCGCTGAACTGCACAGCGGCGTCTTCACCCACAAACAGGGCACCGCCCGGTTGCAGCAGCGTCAACGCGTTCGACCGTGTGTCGGTCGCCACAAACGGTGCATCCATCGCCAACACGAACCCTGCCGCACCTTCGGCCGGATCCGCCAGCGACTCGCCCGGCTGCACGGTGAGTTGGGCGGCGTACCAGGTGGGAGCGTCAGCTCCCAGCGGCACCACCCCGGAGGCCACGGCAAAGAACGCTGGTCCCGCATCCTGGGCGGCGGCATGGCCGCTCGCCACCGCCCCCGAAACCAGCAGCGCCATCCCGGCAACCAGGCGCACGACCATCGACAGGGATCCTCGGGCGGGGAAAGCAGGCATCACGGCAACTCCTGGGCACAACGCGCATCAGTGCATGCCTCGCAGCCTATCGCTGCCAGTTGCCGTTGCACATGCGCAAGATTCCCCATTCGTCGATGATGCCGGTTGTTCATCCCCTTCTCGAACCGCAGTACCCTGCCACCGTCACGAAAGGACTGTCGCGTGCACGCCCACCCAACCGACCCACGGTACCGGTTCCGCCTGTTCAATGCGAACGACCTCGATGACCTGCGGGCACTGTACGAGCACCCGGAATCCGTCCGGTACCTGAGCGTCGACGGCCACCTGTGGACCGACGACGACCTGCTGCGCCAGATGGCGACCTGGCGGGACGAGTTCGCCCGGTTCGGCTACACGAAGTGGCGGGTGGACACGGTTGACGGCGAGTTCGTCGGCCGGGCGGGAGTCTCGCCGCTCTGGGGTGACCCAACGCAGGCGGAAATGGGCTACTGCATCCGGCGCGAGGTCTGGGGCCGGGGCATCGCCACCGGCCTGGCGACGATCGTGCGCGACTGGGTGTGGGCCACCACCAACCTGCCGCATATCATCGGCATGACCTACCCTGGCAATGAGCCATCGCAGCGCGTGCTGCGCAAGATCGGGATGATCCCCACCGGCCCGCTCATCCTGCACGGCGAAACCTTCGACGCCTTCCGCCTCAACCGGCCGGCAGGCGACAGGTCCACCTCATAGCCGAGCGCCAAGTCGCGTAGGGCCGCGTGCCGTCCGGGGCGGAGTCAGTCACAGGGGGTGAGCTTGCCCGGCCAGCGCTCCAGGCGGAATGCTCGTCTGGTGGTGGTCGGGCGTGTGTCAGCCCGTTCCGGGTCATGGGAGCCGATTGGGCTACGGCGACTGCCGCGTTTCTTCCGGCATCTCTATCCCGGGGAACGACTCCGCAAGCTACATTTCGCGGTCGATCCAGCTCACCGTGGGTCCGGCGTTCCAGTACTGCGAGTCGCGGCTGGCGGCGACGACCCGGCCGGCCTCACGGTCCGGAATACCGAGGAACCGGAGCATGTGGCGCACGCATTCCAATCCGGCTTCGACCTCTGGCTGGATGACATCGTCCGCGCCGGCTTCGCGCAGGATCTGGAGTTCCTGACGTGACGTCGCCCTGGTCACGATGGCAATCGCCGGGTTCAGCGCCTTTGCCTGCCGGATGGCATTCCGCGCCGCCAGCAGGTCCGGAATCGTGACGACCAGCACCCTCGCCTCGCGTACCCCGGCCCGCCGCAGCAGCGCCTCCGACCCCGCATCCCCGTACCAGACTGGCACCCCGGCTGTCCGCAGATCGCGCACGACGCCGGGATTGATTTCGATCACGCTGTAGGGTTGGCCGCGACGTTCGAGCACCTCGCCGAGAACCCCGCCGACCCGGCCATACCCGCAGAGGACCACCTGGATGTCGTCGCTGGCGGCGGCAGGATCCGATCCGACGCTGACGATTTCCTTGCGATGGATCCCTGGCAAATTCCGCGCCATCGCCACGAAGAACGGGCTCGCCTGGACGATGAATGGCGTGAACAGGATCGAAAGCAGCGCGACCGCGAGGATCGCTTCGTAATGGTCGTGGTCGATGAGGCCATCCGCCATGCCGACCCCGGCAATGACGAAACCGAACTCACCCATCTGCGCGAGCAGCACGGCGGAGCGGGCACTAGTGCGGTAGTTGACGCCGTTCGCGAGGAGCGCGCCACCGGTGATCAGCATCTTGCCGATAACCAGGGTCGCGAGCAAGCCCAGAACCAGCCCGAGGTTCTCCCACAGGAAGCGGGGTTCCAGCAACATCCCGACCGAGACGAAAAAGAGGGTCGCGAAGAGATCGCGGAGGGGGATCACCTCCGACAACACCTGGGCGTCGAACTCCGATTCGGACACGACCAGACCAGCAAGGAATGCGCCCAGTGCCATCGACAGTCCCATCTTTTCGCTGGCGAGCGCCGTACCGAGCGCGATCAGCACGATGGCGACGGTGAACAACTCGCGCGATCCGGTGCGGGCAACCTGATAGAGCAGCTTCGGCACGAAGCGGGTGCCGAGCACAACCACGATCACCAGCGCGAGCAGGGCCATCCCGAGCGATGTCGCGATCGAGAGTAAAAGATTCTCCTGGGAACCGGAGAGGAGAGGCAGCAGGGCCATGATCGGGACGAGCGAGAGATCCTGCACGATGCCGATCCCGAGCGCGATGTGGGCATGCGGGCTGTGCGCCTCGCCGCGGGCAACCGCGAGTTTGAGGACGACGATGGTGCTGGAGAGCGCGAAGGCCGCGCCCAGAATGGCAGACGCCTCCCACGACCACCCGGCGACGCGTCCGGTGATCGCTCCCAGCATCATGGTCAGGACGATTTGCGTCCCACCGGCCCCAAGGGCAATCCGGCGCACCCGCTGCAATTCGGTAAACGAGAGTTCGACACCAATCGTGAACATCAGCAGGGCAACGCCGAGGTTTGCCAGCACCTCGACGCTGTGCCGGTTGGCGACGAGTCCCGGCGTGTTTGGGCCGATGAGGATACCCGCCACGATGTAGCCGACGAGCACGGGTTGGCCGAGGCGGTGCGCAATGGCGCCGCCCAGCAGCGTTGCCGCCAGGGCAATGACCAGATCGGTGATCAGTCCGGGATCTTCCATCTGGGGGACCTGACGGTAGCGGCGTTTTATCCTTCGCCCCACCTGACGGCAGGGTGCGAGTCCGAATTCGCGCGGTTTGGCGAGAGGAGGCGCTGGCAGGGACGACACGCACACTGTAGCAGGAAGCTGGAATCGCACAATGCAACGCGATGCCAGTGGCAAGGCGCATTTTGCTTGACGCGCCACGACGCCGCGTGCGACAACAAGCGTCACAATCGAAGAAGGCGATGACGAGGACCGTCCCTCGGAGCCGGTGGCACAGAGAGCCGCGCACGCTGCAATGCGGCCCACCGACCGGTTGACGATGACCTCCGAGCCGTGCGCCGAACCCGTTCCCGACGGCACGTAGGCCGCACCGGTTGCCCCCGTTACCCGGCACGACTGACCAGGAGGTCACCCTTTTCTCCAACCGTCATCCTGAGGCGAAGCCGAAGGATCCCTGCGTGCAGTGGAGCGAAGCGGAACGAGAGCGCAATCGACCGACGGTCGATGCCTGGACGCGTCCACCTACGGTGGACTTGCCTCGCCGGGGGCTTCCTCGCTCCGCTCGGAATGGCAGGGAAGGAGGGGAGGATCCAACCGGTCAGTCGAGAAGGCACTCGCCGTGAGGCGGGTGCGAATCAGGGTGGTACCACGAGCCTGCGCGCCCCTCGTCCCTCGAATGACGATGGGCGCGTTGTCGTTTCAAGGAGGTACCACATGAGTTCCCCACCCGGCACGTATTACGTCACCACCTCGATCCCGTACGTCAACGGCACGCCACACATCGGGCACGCGCTCGAATACGTGCAGTGCGATGCCCTCGCCCGCTTCCACCGCCTGATCGGCGACGATACCCGCTACCAGACCGGCACCGACGACAACTCGCTCACCAACCTTCAGGCGGCTGACAAGGCCGGCATCTCTGTCCAGGACCTCGTCTCCCGCAACGGCGACCGGTTCGCGGCCATCCGCGAGCCACTCAGCCTCACCACCGACAATCTGATCCGGACCAGCACCGATCCCCTTCACTTCCCCGGCGCCCAGAAACTGTGGCGGGCGATGGACGCCGCAGGCGACATCTACACCCGCGAGTACCAGGGCCTCTATTGCGTCCGCTGCGAGCGCTTCTACAAGGCGGAGGAACTCGTCAACGGTCTCTGCCCGATCCACGAGACCGAACCGGACAAGGTCGACGAGACCAACCATTTCTTCCGCCTCTCGGCCTACGGCGACCAGCTTCGCGACCTCATCGAATCCAACACTTACCTCATCCAGCCCGAGCACCGCCGCGAGGAAATCCTTGCGTTCATCGCGGGCGGGCTGGAGGACATCAGCATCTCGCGCAGCGCGGAACGCAGCCGGGGCTGGGGCGTGCCGGTGCCGGGCGATGCCAGCCAGGTCATGTACGTCTGGGTCGATGCCCTCAGCAACTACATTACTGCCCTCGACTACGCCGGCGAGGGCCCGGACTACCAGCGCTACTGGGTCGGCAACCCAAACCGCGTGCATGTGGTCGGCAAGGACATCATTCGCTTCCACGCTGTCTACTGGCCGGCATTCCTGCTCTCGGCCGGGGTGCCGCTGCCAACCACGCTCAACGTTCACGAGTTCATCCAGATCGATGGGGAAAAGATCTCCAAGAGCAAGGGCAACTCGATCGACCCGGTCGACCTGCTCGACCTCTACGGCGTCGATGCCTTCCGCTACTGGCTGCTGCGCGAAATGCCTCGCAACGGCGACGGCAACTTCTCGCACGAGCGCCTGATCGCCCGGTTCAACGAGGATCTCGGCAACGACCTCGGCAACCTCGTCAACCGCTCGGTGAGCATGCTTCACCGCTACCGCGACGGCGTCGTGCCGGTCGTGCCGGAAGCGACCGACCGCGACGCCCCGCTGGCATCCGTGACCGAAGGGCTCGGCAAGCGGGTGCATTCCGCGCTCGACGCCTTTGATTTCCGGCAGGCGATCGGTGCGGTCTGGGAACTGGTAACTGCCGCCAACCGGTACATCGACGACACGAAACCGTGGGAGCTTGCGAAGGCGGCGAAGGGGGGAGATGATGCCGCGGCGGCGAAGCTCGACACCGCGCTCGCAGACCTGATCGAAACCATCCGCCTGCTGGCGATCCACCTCTCGCCGTTCATCCCGGACGGTGCGGGCAAGATCGCGGCCCAGGTGGGTTTCGACCTGGCGCCGGTCACCACCAGCGGCGTGCTGTCGCGCGAGTGGTCGCAGTCGCTGGCCGGGCAGTCGGTGCCCAAGGCGGTCCCTATCTTTCCGCGCATCGAAACGGAGACCGAGTCGCCAGCGTAATCCGCGCCTACTCGTAGGGGCGGACCTGGATCGGCCGTTGACTGACTTCGAACGTGTCGCCTCCGGCCGATCCAGGTCCGCCCACGTTGCGATCGTGGATTCGGGCGGACAACAGCCGCGACCAGATCGCGGCAAGACAACGTGCCATTCATGGTCGCGGCTGGTCCGCCCCTACGGATGGCTTTGACATGCATGTCATCGAAAGGAAACACAATGCCATTCGAAGGACCATTCACCGGACGCGTCGCCCTCGTCACCGGCGGCGGCTCGGGGATCGGACAGGGAGCAGCGATCGACCTCGGAGCGAAGGGAGCGAAAGTCGCCGTGCTCTCCCGCAAGCTCGACCGTATCCAAGAAACCGTCGATACCATTGTTGGAGCCGGTGGGGAGGCGATCGGCATCTCGGCCGATGTCACCAGCCAGGAGGACCTCGAAGCCGCCGTCCGCGAGATCGACGAGACCTGGGGGCGACTCGATCATGTGGTCGCGAACGCAGGGAAGAACGGCATGTTCGCCCCGCTCGACGACCTGACGCTGGAGGAGTGGAACGACACCATCACCACCAACCTCACCAGCACCTTCCTGACCGTGCGCGCCAGCCTGCCGCTGCTGAAGCGCCAGGGCGGCTCGATCGTGGTCGTCTCGTCGATCAACGGGTCGCGCAATTTTCACTACACCGGCGCGACGGCCTACTCCACCAGCAAGGCGGGGCAGGTGGCGTTCACCAAGATGGCCTCGGTGGAACTCAACCAGTTCGGCATCCGCATCAACGTGGTCTGCCCCGGCGCGATCGACACCCGGATCAACACCGAAGGCACGCAGCGGCGCAACACCGAGCCGATCCACTGGCCGAAGGAGCATCCGAAGGGCTGGTTCCCGCTCACCGGCGGCCCGGCGCAGCCCTCCCAGGTGGCCAAAACGATCTCGTTCCTGCTTTCGGACGAGGCCGACTACATCAGCGGCTCGGAGATCTGGGTGGACTCGGGCTCCAGCCTGCTGTAGTGAAACGACGCCTGGGGCGGAACAGTCGCGGATCGCCATGCTATACTCAGATCAATCCCCCCGGTCGCATCGCCTGCCGGGGAGGGCGGGAAACCGTCCGGAGAGGGGCATCCTGCGGGGGCCCCTCTTTTCTTTGTCCTCCACACGGAAGGTCACACCCTGTGAAGACCTCGGTCTACATCGATGGTCTCAACCTGTACTACGGGTGCTTCAAGGTTGGCCGATACGGTACATCGCGGTGTCCGGCAGCCGACAAGTGGCTCGACCCAAAACTCCTCGCAGAGGTTCTGTCGAATCCCGACGGCTCCATTCACCAAGTCCACTACTTCACGGCCCACATCCACCGCTCGAAGCGCGATCCTGGCCAAAGCCTGCGACAGGAAACGTATCTCCGCGCCCTGCGCACTGTCGAAGGTCTGTTCATCCACTACGGAAGCCACGTGCCGGTCGAGCGGAAAGGCATGATCATCGATCCGGATCCGGCCACGCTCGGGGTCTGGCATGACCAACTCGTCACGATCGGCACGTTTGAGGAGAAAGGGTCCGACGTCAACCTGGCCACGAGGTTGCTGGATGATTCGTACGAAGGCGAGATCGAGTGGGCCATCATCGTTTCCAACGACACGGATCTCATCGCCCCAATTGAATCTGCCCGCCGGCGAATCCGCGTCTCGGTGGTCAGCCCACAACGCACCGTGGCCAAACATTTGAAGCGGGCAGCCGAAACGGCCACGATCCTCGATGTCTCGATCCTGGAGAGCTGCCGGCTTCCGATTCCGGTAACCGACGCCCAGGGCAGGCCGATATACCCGCCAAAGAGTTGGCAGACGGCCTCGCTCGAGACAAACCCGGAATAACCAGTTCCCATCCCATCGCCACGCATTCCCAGTCTTCTCTCGTGACACTCCGGCGCCGCGCACCGGTTTCTCCCACCTTGTTCCCAGCATCGTGTATAGAACGCACGTTCATGCCAAACAAAAGCGTTCGTACATCTGGCGGGAGTGAACGGCCAGCATAGACAATCGGACACTGGCCCGTGTGCGGACGGGAGCCTGGACGGGATGGCGCCCAGGCTCGATGGACACCCTCACACACCTGGCCACCCTGCACGCCATCTGCACCGGGGCGACTCGCTTTCGAGTCACCGGATCGATTCCTGGCCGCGGAAACGCCGCCGGTTGGGAGAATTCGCGTCTTCGCGGCAGGCACGATCACCGTCCCTGCCTGCGGAGGCGCCCGGTACCGCTTTCCCGTGGGGAGACGCTGCTGGTTGGCGGCGCATCCCGGGCGGTTCCGAGGGGGAAGGCATGAGAACGCTCCGCATCCGGGTGGCTCCGGCACGCCTGATTGGCCCGGCCGTCGCCACGCTCCTGCTGGCTGGGTCGATCGCGCCCGTCAGCGCCGACACCGACCTCAGCGCCGGCGGCACCGCTGTCATCGCGTACGCGAACGGCGACACCGTCCGGCTCCGGTCTGGCCCCGGCTACGAAAACGCCATCGTCGACCGGTTTGCCGAAGGCACGACCGTCAACGTCATCGATGGCACGCACACCGCCAATGACGGCACGCTCTGGTATCAGGTGTCCGTCGACGGCGAGACCGGGTATATCGTCTCCGACTACCTCACCAACGACACCCTCGGCACCGCTGGTACCAGTGGCCGGATCGAGACCAACACGTCCGTCAATGTACGCAGCGGCCCGAGCACCGCTGACAGCGTGGTCGTGACCCTCCCCGCCGGGGAAACCGTGACCCTCACCGGCGGCAACCGCGACGGCTGGCTTTCGGTCTCGGCCACCGGCGGAGACGGCTGGGTCGTCGCGGAGTACCTTGGCGCCAGCGATGCCGGGGATCCGGAAACCCCCACGGGCGGCGTCCGCTATACCATCGACTCCGTTCACCTGCGGTCCGGCCCCGGCCCGAGCTACGACTCTCTGGCAACCCTGCCGGTTGGCGTCACCCTCCAGTTCACCGGTGCGGTCGAAAACGGCTTCGCGCAGGTCGAGTCGGACGCTGGCTCGGGCTGGGTCTTCGCCCAGTACATCGACAGCACCCCACCGGCAGACTCCGGCGATGGCGAGGAATCCCCACCGCCGGCGACCGAGGAACCAGAGACCCCAACCGCGCCGGAAACCCCGGTCGCCGAAACGCGCTACACCCTGGAGAGCGTAAACCTCCGGGCTGGAGCGGGCACGGACAGCGCGTCGCTTGCGTATCTCGAACCTGGCGTCGAACTCGCACTGCTCGGAGAGGTCGAGAACGGCTTCGCGCACGTCTCGTCGGCGTATGGCGAGGGCTGGGTCTTCGCCCAGTACATCGGGACCGAAGCCCCGGCGGATACACCGGAGGAGCCGAAAATCCCGGAAGCGGTGACCCGCTACACGATCGCGGCTGTCAACCTGCGCGATGGGGCGTCCGCAACGTCGAGCGTGGTGCAGGTGGTGCCGCAGGGGACGGACGTGACGTTTACCGGCGAAACGCAGGACGGCTACGCGAAGGTGACCGCCAACGGCGTCGAAGGCTGGATCGCGGCGGAGTACCTGGCGGCAGATCCGCCATCGATTCCGGATCCTGCCCCGGAGGAGCCGGAGGAATCATCGCTGCTCGCCTGGCCAGTCTCGGGCGGCGAGTGGTACGTCTCGCAGGGGTACAACGGCAGCAGCCACCAGAACCAGTCGTCGTCCTGGCAGTACCGCTACTCGCTCGACCTCAAGCGTTCGGATGGCAACACTGCCGGACAGCCGGTCTACTCGGCGGTCAACGGCACCATTCGCTGGATCGACGAAGCGACCGGCGGCATGTCGATCTCCATGGGAGACGGCCTCGCCTACTCCTTCTTCCATGTCCTCCTCGATCCCGGCCTGCAAGAAGGCGACACGGTCACGCAGGGGCAGTACTTGGGCACCATCGCCCCCGACGGGCAGATGTCGAACGGCGGCACCGCCCACCTGCACATCACGATCTGGGAAACAGCTGACGAGGGCAACTGGAGCCGCATCGCGATCCCGTTCGCCGGCAATGTTGCCATCGAGGGAGCCGAGTTCCCGGCCAGCAGCACCGGCAACGCCTACCGCGGCTATACCTTCAATCCGTAGCCGATTCCGGTATGGGTGACCATGAAACCGGGCCGACACACTCTCGCTCCGCTCGGGCGGATCGGCCCCTACGGAGGGGAAACCCACGTCAATCCGTAGGGGTGGACGGCCCGGAGCGCAGCGGAGGGTCTGTCCACCCGTGAACCGAATGCGGCACATCTGCGTTGAAGCCGTGGCCGCTCGGGTAGAATCAGGGCGGGGGTAGACACCTCCGCCCTTTTCATTCCATTCCGAAATGGTGATCCCGCTTTGACGACTGATTCAGCCACGCCCGCCGGCCGGTCCGCATCGGGCGGCGCGTTCGGCGCGCTCCGCACCTACCGCGATTTCCGCCTGCTCTGGCTCTCCACCCTCTTCACCGGCACCGCGCAGTTCATGCAGCAGGTGGCGATGGGCTGGATCGCGCTCGACCTCACCGACTCGCCGCTGTTCGTCGGCATCGTGGCCTTCGCCGCCGGCATCGCCTTCATCCTCGTCGCGGTCCCGGCCGGCAGCCTGATCGACCAGATCGACCGGCGATTCATCTACCGGCTGGCCCAGGCGTTATCCGCCATCACGGCGCTGGTGCTGGCCATCAACGTCCTCACCGGCTTCGTTCAGCCGTGGCACCTGCCGGTCTTCGCCTTCGTCACCGGGGCGTTGCAGGCAGTCCTCTTCCCCACCCAGCAATCGATCGCGCCCACCCTCGTCGCGAAGCACGAGATCGGGAACGCGGTCGGGCTGATGAGCGCGGGACAAAGCCTGTCGCGCGTCGTTGGCCCGACCCTGGCGGGAACGATCATCGGGTTCGTCTCCACTGGCGGCTCGTTCCTGGTCCAGGCCTGCATGGTCGGTACCGCCTTCATCATGTCGTCCATGATCCGGATGCCCGCGCGGGACCTGCGTCCACAGGCCCAAAAGGGGATGAAACGTATCCTCAGCGGATTCTCCATCGTCTGGAACCGGGCCGACCTGCGGGCGCTGTTCGCCCTGGGATTCATCACCCCGATCCTGATCCTGCCTTTCGTGCAGTTCCTCAACGTCTTCGCGCGCGACATCCTCGATATCGGCGCCAGCGGTCTCGGCTACATGATGGCGATTTCGGGTGTCGGCTCGGTAATCGGGGCGCTCTACGTGGCCCAACGGCCGATCGGGCCGGGCACCGCCCGTCACCAGCCGTATCTCGTCATGTTCGTCGCGGTCTGCGTGATCGGGATCGCGATCTCGACCTCGGTCCCGGTCACCTTCGCGCTGCTGTTCGCCGAGGGCCTGGTCGCCGCAATCATGCTCAGTACCAACATGGCGATCGTGCAGATGCGCATCAGCGACGATATCCGGGGGCGGGTCCTGGGCGCCTACTCACTGGGATTCGGGCTGTTGCCGATCGCGGCGCTGCCGGTGGGCGTGCTGGCCGATCTCGTCTCCACCCAGTTCGCGGTGGCCACCTCGGCCACCCTGGCGCTGGTCTGCGCCGCGCTGATCGCGCTGAAGTCGGACATCGTGCGCACCATGTAGCGAAGATCCCGGTGCGCCGCCTCGCAGGCTCGGAATCACCGGGATGAACGCCACGAAGCCGGGGTGGAACGAACCACTCCGGCTTCGTGCGGGGAAGAAGGGACGGAATGGGCCCGGGCGATCAGCCGGCCCGCTGGTTCGACTGGTTGATCATCCAGTGGACCCCGAAACGGTCGATGAACTGGCCGTAATAGTCACCCCAGACTTCGTCCGTCATCGGGTGCTGGACCGTGCCACCCTCGGAAAGCGCGGAAAAGAGGCGATCGGCATCCTCGCGGCTGTCGGGCATCAGGCAGATGGAGGTACCGTCGCCGTGAACCGGCGGTCCGCCCATTTCCTCCGTCACGTCGGTGCCCATGAGCAGGTGCCCGGCAAGGATTTCCAGACCAACGTTCATCACCAGGTTCTTTGCCTCGTCGGAGAGCGCCGGCACGCCGTCCATTTGCGGCATGTCGCCAACCCGGATGAGCGGCCAGGAATACTCGGTGCCGAACACCGACCTGTAGAAGGCGAACGCCTCCTCGGTGGTGCCCGGAAGATTGAGGTACGTCGCAACCACTGCCATTGGAACTCCTATCCGGCGAACGGCTCGGTCGCCATCACGTTGACCATCCAGCCGATCCCGAACCGGTCGACCAGCGATCCGTAGTAATCGCCCCAGAATTGCTCGGCCATCTCCATGTCGACCTTCTGCGCCCCGTCGCCGAGCGCCGCGAAGAGGGCGTCCGCCTCCTCGCGGGTATCGGGGTGCACCATGATGTGGCTGTTGTTCCCGGTCACCAGCGTGAAGCCCATCTCGGCCGGGGCATCGGTACCGTGAAGGATGTGGCCGCCCGTGATCGGCAGGGCGATGTGCAGGATCATCTTCCCCAGCTCGGGGCTCGGTTCCGGCGCGCCCTCCGGTGGCGGAAAGTCGCCGAACCGGTTCACCGGACCCAGGTACTCGCCGCCGAACACCGACTTGTAGAACCCGAACGCCTCTTCGGTGTTCCCGGGGAAATTGAGATACGTGCTGGTGCTTGCCACAGATCGCTCCTCGTGGTGTCGTCGTTGGGAGGTGCCCGGCACCGTCGCACGGATCGCCCAACCCCTGCCATCAGGGTATTGGAGAGGGTGTCCGGCGGCTTCTCCGATCTTGCGAGGATTGTCTTTTGTTGGGACGTTCCGTACGGGCGGACCCTGGAGCGAAGCGGAAGGTCGTCCGCCCCTTCCTCGGTGCCAGCGACCAGGGCGGACGACAGCCTCGCCCAGGGGCTCGGCAGGTCCGCCCGTACGGATCTGGTGATACGATGCGGCGCATTGGCGATCGACCGTTTCCCCCGGAAGGATCCTCCCATGACCTACACGGCAGACGACACCCGGTACGACACGATGCGGTACCGCCGCACCGGACACAGCGGACTGCTGCTGCCGGAAATCTCGCTCGGGCTCTGGCAAAATTTCGGCGATATCTCCCGGCGCGATGTGCAACGGGCCACCCTGCGCCGCGCCTTCGACCTCGGCATCACCCATTTCGACCTCGCCAACAACTACGGACCTCCGTACGGATCGGCCGAGACGAATTTCGGCCAGATCTTCGCGGCCGATTTCGTTCCGTATCGCGACGAACTGGTCATCTCCAGCAAGGCCGGGTACGACATGTGGCCGGGGCCCTACGGCAACCACGGATCGCGCAAGTACCTGCTGGCCTCACTGGATGCGAGCCTCAAGCGGATGGGCCTGGAGTACGTCGACATCTTCTACCATCACCGGCCCGACCCGGAAACGCCGATCGAGGAAACCGCCGGCGCCCTGGCGTCGGCAGTCGCCAGCGGCAAGGCGCTCTACGTCGGGGTTTCCAACTACGGCCCGGAGCAGACCGAGGCGATGGTGGAAGCGCTGGCCACCCACAACCTGCACCTGCTGATCCATCAGCCGAGCTACAACATGTTCAACCGCCGGATCGAGGAAGGCTTGCTCCCAGTGCTGGAGCGCGAGGGCGTCGGCTGCATCGCCTACGTGCCGCTGGCCCAGGGTCTGCTGACCGATCGCTACCTGCACGCCGGCATCCCGGAGGATTCACGCGCCGCGCGTGAGGGATCGCTGAAACCGGGCGCGGTTACCGAGGCGTACCTCGACCGGCTCGGTGCCCTGGCGGAAATCTCACTCGGGCGCGGCCAGACCATCGCCCAGCTGGCGCTTTCGTGGGTGCTGCGCGATACCCGGATCACCTCCGCCCTGATCGGCGCGTCGAGCGTCGTCCAACTGGAGCAGAACGTCGCCGCCCTCTCGTTCCCACTACTCACGGAAGACGAAATCGCCGCCCTTGAACCACTCGCCCAACCCCTGCCGCCAGCGAACGGCTGACGATCGGGGGTCACGCCACCACATACCGCAAACCCGAATGTGTGATGGCTGGCAACCACCGACCTGAACGGCCCGGCCCGGCGAACCTGATGATATGATCCCGGGCAGGAATGCACGGGCCCGTTTCGCGGCCAATCCACAGGGAGAATCCCCGCATGTCCGGTTCCGTCCAGATCACGGCGCCCATCGACGATGATATCCAACCCTTTGTCTCCGAAGAGGCGCTTGCGTTCGTCGCCGACCTTCACCGTACCTTCAACCCGCGCCGGCTGGAGTTGCTTGCGGCCCGGGTGGCGCGGCAGGATGCGATCCTGAATGGGGAGCAACTCGGATTTCTCGCCAGTACCGCCGACATCCGGGGCGGGGAGTGGCAGGTGGCCCCGGCCCCAGCCGACCTCAATGACCGGCGGACCGAGATCACCGGACCCTGCGACCGCAAGATGGTCATCAACGCTCTCAACTCCGGGGCAAAGGTCTTCATGGCCGACCTCGAGGACGCCTCGTCGCCGACCTGGTTCAACGTCACCGACGGCCAGCGCAATCTGTACGACGCGGTGCGTCGCACGATCACCTTCGACAATCCGGATGGCCGGGTCTACTCCCTGAACGACACGACGGCGACGCTCGTCGTCCGCCCGCGCGGCTGGCACCTGAATGAGCGGCACATCCTGGTCGACGGCCAGGAGGCGTCTGGCTCGCTGACCGACTTCGGGCTCCATTTCTTCAACAACGCCGCCGAACTCCTCGCACGCGGCAGCGGCCCCTACTTTTACCTGCCGAAGATGGAGAGCCATCTCGAAGCCCGGCTCTGGAACGATGTCTTCGTCCACGCGCAGGAGACACTCGGTATCCCGCAGGGCTCGGTCCGGGCGACGGTGCTGGTGGAAACCCTGCCGGCCGCGTTCGAGATGGAGGAAATCCTCTACGAACTGCGCGAGCACGCGGCGGGGCTCAACGCCGGTCGCTGGGACTACATTTTCAGCGCGATCAAGACGTACCGAAATGACCCCGGCAAGGTGCTGCCCGATCGGGCCCAGGTGACGATGGCGGTCCCGTTCATGCGTGCCTACACCCGGATGCTGGTCTACGCCTGCCACACCCATGGCGCTCACGCGATCGGCGGCATGTCGGCCTTTATCCCGTCGCGGCGGGATGAACAGGTGAACGCCAACGCCTTCGCCCAGGTCAAGGTGGACAAGGAACGCGAATCCGGGCTGGGGTTCGACGGCACCTGGGTCGCCCACCCCGGTCTGGTGCCGGTAGCGATGCAGGAGTTCGACGCGGTGCTCGGCGACAACCCGAACCAGAAGTCGACCCACGTTGGGGAGCACCCAGGCGTCACTGCCGCCGACATCCAGAACTTTGCGATCGAGGGCGGCAAGGTTACCGACGCGGGCCTGCGCGGCAACGTCAGCGTAGCGCTCCAGTACATCAACTCGTGGTTGAACGGGATTGGCGCGGCGGC
>CAZSUN010000039.1:0-32767 GCA_964610045.1 uncultured Sphaerobacteraceae bacterium | reverse complement strand
CTCACCCAATGAGGCGAACAGCGATATGGCGGTTGCCATATCGCTGTTTTGCGCCTTCGTCCCGGCCAGGTCGTCGAAACCGCGGGCCTCCGCTCCCTTCGCGTGCGACCCGATACCAAGTCCGGATAGGAACATGGCTATCCTGGTAGCGGCGAAGTTCATCTTCGCCCGGTGTGGGCGCGCAAACCCCGCGGCGGGCACCAACGGTGTGTACCCGGATTCCGTACGAGCCTGGCGAGGGTCGGTGAGTTCAAGACCTCTCCGGCCAACAGGTCTTCCCGGAAGGGCTCAATCATGGCATGAGCGTCAACTCCAGGTTGGCGGCTTCGGCGCTGGTCCGGGTGATGTTGCCAATCTGGGCGCCAAACGTGAATCCATGGCCTCGCCGCTCGGCATGATTTCCGGTGTACACCGCTGAATCCCCAATCGCATCGGCGACTCGAATGTCCCGGAACTCACCGATATCCCGGCCACGGATCGACGACAGCGAGAACTGATTCCCCGCCAGGGAGAGGTGGCGCGCCATGAGAACACTGGTTGCGCCATCGATGTCGTTGTCCGTGCAGTGAAAACTACTCATCAACGCCTGGATTTGTCCTTCGGGCGACTCCGCGAGCCGATGGAGCAGGTTGGTCATCCCAGTTCCGATGACCAGCCGCGTGAGCCGGTTATCGCGAACGTGAGCGCTGGGATCGTGTGCGCTCAACTCAATCCGCTCATTTCGCAATCCCGCGAACAGCGGTTCGATTTCCTCGGGAGCGAGCTCGAACTCAATGTCTGGCGCCCCATGGAAGCCCACCAGGCCGACGATGTCATTGTTCTCGATGGTGGCCATGCCATCCCGGGTACTTGCCGGGGAGAGTTGTCCATCGTCGCTCTCCAGGATGTCGCCGACTTCCAGCGCGACCCCGGGGTTCACGCGCACGAGCGCGTGGCGGATGCCAACAAAGTGGTCAAAGTACGCGTGGACGTTTCCTGGATCGCGCAGCAGCGTCTCCCCGAGCCGTTGATAGGCGGCGACTTCGCCAGCGCTGAGCCGTCCAGCGAACCTCTGAATCAAGGCGAGGATGATTTGCCCAAGGTTCTGCTGCTCCTGGGGATCGAGACTGGCAAACTCCTGCGCCAACTCCCTTGCCGCGGGCTCGAACTTGCGCCAGCTCATCGCCATGTACAAATCCGGCAGGCGATGGATCTCGTCCAGGAATCCCACGTGGTCGGCACCATCGAGATGCTGAAGCGCCTCGAATGTGGAGTCTGAAACGGCGACGCGGGACGCAAAATGGATCCGGATAAGCCCGAGCTTTGGCGCGGGACCGGATATCCGGCATTCGCGGATGGAGACATCGCGACATCCAACGGTGAAGATATGGGCTTCGTCGTCGAAGGCTACATCCAGATTGCGCATCGCGAACCTGTTGAGACCGTTCAACCGCACAATTCCCTGAACGGTCAACCGCGAGCCCCAACCACACCCGGAGATACGTAGGTTCCACGGGCGTTCCACCTCGATCATGCCCAGCAGCAACTCCGGCAACTCGTGATCGCCCGGCATCAGGCAGAGGCAGACATTCGCCTCTTTTCGTTCGAGCATGGCTTCGATCGCATCCTGGATAGTCTCGAAGTCACCTTCCGGGCCAATCGCGACGCAGCAACAGTGCTTTCCGCCGCTGGTCTCCCGCTGGCAGAGTTTGTCGACCGCTTCCTGAACCGTCTTGACGCCCGCGAGGTCATCGCATTCGCTGGGGTTATAGGAAACTCGCCGCGCAGTACTGAGTGACGCATGAAAATTCACGGCCTGGTTGGGTATCGGATCGCCTGCGGCATCCAGCAATCGCGCCTGGCATTCCTGAACCGGTGTCGCGCCATCGAGCATCCAGTCGCAGGTCGCGATCCCGTCCGCCAGCGTGGAGACGGACGACAGCATGTTGCCCGTTCCCTCGAGCTGCCCGGTTCCGGCGGTTATCTCAAACCGCACCTGGGCCCCCACGACAGGAAACGATCCGTTCGTGACCCGTACCTGGAGGGGGGCGTCCAGGACAACGCTCCTGCTCCCCGGGTCAGCGGGGTCCGGCGTCCCTTCCTGGCCATCCCCTCCCACGTAGAGGAGATTCGACAGGCGAGTCACCGGCGGAAAGAGGTTGCGGCAGTCTTCAAGATCCACGGTGACGATCTCACCCTGGTCGTCAATCACGACATCGATCATCGCCAACGGACAGTAAGAGTGCTCGACCCCATGCGGAAAGCGGAGTTCCGGTTGCCCGCCAACTACTGGCCAATCGATATTGCCCAGCGCCGGGTCGATGACTGCGGTGCGAGCCGCGAAATGCCAGTAATCGCCGGTGCGGTAAGAGGCATCGGTAAAGCGGACCTGCACGCCACTTTCAAGGTGGATCCAATCCTTCTCTGGATCGGCGCCGTGAAATCGGATAGCGCCGGCTCCGTCCCAGCGCCGGATCTTTGGATGCATGGCCTCGTGAACGCCGGTCTCATTGAGCGGATCGGGGTCGAGCGGGGACACGGGAGTCTTGAGCACGATCACCTGGCGGACAGTATCGATTGACGCGATTCGCGCAAGCTGTCCAGGCCGCGTGTCCAGTTCGTTGCGGTCATCGGTGATCTCGACCCATTGGTTCGGCGCGAACCCGAGCACCTCATCGGGGCCGAGGTCCTGAACCGATATCTCCGTCGCCTCGATGCGATTGATTCCGGTCACGACACTTCCGTTGTCGCGTGACCAGACAAAGGTCGCCCGCACGCGGCGCAGCCTCGGAACCTGACCATTCGCCAGGCCGGGAAGATCGGCGCTCAGGATGATGTCGCTCCCATTCTTCGCCGTGACATGGGCGAACGTGGACGTAAGCGGAGAATCCTCCGCATAGACCTCGACCGCATCGCCGATGTCCACGACGGTGGGGTCCGCGAGGGTGACAGCATTGGTCGCATCGGCCGGAAAGCCGCCAATATCAAAGACGTCAGCGGCTCCGGACACGTCGAAGGCTTCCCCTTGATCGTGCACTTCAATCCGGTAGAACTGGTTTTCGAGTCCCTTGAAGCCAGCGCTCGGCGGCACATCGCAAGGGTCGGTCATGGCGGCTTCGGGAGTCGCGCGGGCGGCCATCTCTCCCGTGGTCTCATGGAGATCCGGGAGGCCGTCTAGGCAGGTCGGGTTGCCTTCAACCCGTTCCAGGCGAACCTGCCAGACGGTTTGCTCCCGCGCGGCGGTGGTCGGGCCGCCCAGCGCGACCTCCCGAATGGAGGGATCGTCGAGCGCGGTAATGAGACGGCGCCAGACATCGAGATAGGCGACGTATCGCCCTGTTCCCCCGGCCGGTGGCCAGTAGGCGTCGGAGACGATTCCGTGACCCGTTCCCGGGAGGTCGCCCTCGTTCTCAACCCGGATCCCATCGACGTAGTAGGAGCCCTCGCCAATCTCGATCGTGGAGCCAACCGGCAGGAGTCCAAATCCCGCGTCTTCGAAGGGACCGCCGCAGCCACCGATAAGTTCAGCGGCGTCGGATTCGATGCGGTCCGCGAGGATACGGTGCTCCTCTTCCAGATCGGCATCGGTCATCATCCGTCCCTGTTCCTGGAGGACGGCGCTGTATCGCTTTTCCCGATCGAAGGTTCTCCGGCTGAAGTCGCCCTTCATGAATGCCTCCTTGGCGTCAGGGATCAGGAAGCGAAGAAGATTCCCGCTTCAAGTCCGAATCGAAGGTAGTCGTCCAGCCTGCTGATCAGGTAGTGCTCGCGCTGGGGCTGGTACCGGTCATGGAGGACTCCCATCTCTGATTCGTCGTCAGCCCCGCGATAGATCTCGTCTGGAGTGCGACGATCAAGCTGGCAATAGCCGGGATCGGAGTATCGTGACGATGTGAGCACTGGGCGCAGCCGGTCGGCATCTGATTCCCGCTCTGGCTGGCAGCGATAGCGCCGCGGGGTCCTTGACCCCGCTGGCAGGTAGGAGAACCGGATACAACCGGCTTGCTTGCGATCCGCGAGCACCGGGCCGGGCCAGTCAGCCGGGTCGTCCCCCGCGGTGACCCTTGCCAGGAAGATCGTATTGGAGGCGCGTTCGATGACCCGCGCGTGAACTTTTCCGAGGACCGTGCATTGATCGAGACAGAGCGTGCCGCCGCCGGTCGCGCCGTCCAGTGACGCGTAGGCGATTCCATCCGCTCCCGCGTCGATGATGCTGTTGAGCGCGGAGAATTCGGCATCGACATGGATACGTACGCCCCCGACGATGCATGAATCGAGCTCTACAGCGGTGTCCGGGGATTGAATGACGAGGCTGGGCTCCCCCGGATGCGCGGCGCCGCCATTTGCCGTAAGCGATAGACCCGGCACGAGCGTGCAGTGACGCAACCGCAGGCGCCGCAGACCGCGCACGGTGATGCGGCCGCCGGCGATCAGCAAGCCATTGAGGATCACCTCTCCGGCGCCGTCGCCTTCGATGATCCAATCCTCGAAGGGCGGAGGGATATCCTCCTCCCCGGCGAGAACGAGGGTGGCCCTGTTCTGGTTGGTGGAATGGATCTCGACCCGGCGACCGTTGGCGACCAGTGGCGGCAGTTCTTCATACCGGCCGCTGTCGTCGATCTCAACGGTTCCGGATTCAGCGCCGGTCTGTTCGATTCCGCCGGTAATCGTGGTGATGAGAGCCTCCGGATCGAGCTGGGAGACACGAACAACCTGAGGCGTGCCAGCAACGATCGAGCCGATCCTTGTGTACTGGCCGCCACCGATATTCGCGCTGAAGCCGTAGTGGAAACTCACGAGCGGAATCTCGTCCCGATCCGCCGCGAAGGCCATCCTGCCCAGTACTGGGTCGATCGCGACCTTTCCGTCAGGAGGCGGCGTGTGCGCCCAGCCCGCGGCGGTATCGCCGAGGTAGCACACGATGACGTCACCAGGATCGACCCCGTCGATATTCACGCTCCGGCCAGGTCCGTAGTAGGTCGCGATATCGCCCCCGAACAGGGCGCGGCTGATCGGAAGCGGCACGTTGATCGGTTCGGCAAGGTGGCTGATCTCGTCTTCCGTGACCGGCAGGGTGAAAAGCCGCGTATTCACCCCCAGCGGATGGAAGAAATAGCGGCGCGGTTCCCCCGCGACTGCTTGCGCCGCGGGCGACATGGTCAATGCGTATGGTCGAAGCCGCCACACGTGAATGCCGATATTGGGGATGTTATAGCGTCCCCGGTGGCTCGGTATTCGGCGGACATCGAGGAGGTGCGGCAGGTCGTCGTGACCGGACCACCGCTCGAATGGTGAATCGACCCATTCAAGGCGACGCGCGTTCCGAATGTTGATCATGCCGAGGTTATGGGGCCGAACATGGTTCATGTGCTGGAGGCCGTCAAGGAGCTCGAAGTACTCGACCGCGCGCGCGGGCCAGCCGGTTACATCGCGTGCGAGTTGCTCGAGCACGGCGGCTGTTCCCTTGCGCCTCCGGTACCCGATCGTATTGGCGACCTCGGCCCTCGGGGTCATCCCCATGCTCGCGCCGGGGAGCCCTCGCAAGCCGATCAGCTCCGCGATATAGGGA
The DNA here is from genome assembly GCA_964610045.1 of uncultured Sphaerobacteraceae bacterium. Classification (GTDB taxonomy): domain Bacteria; phylum Chloroflexota; class Chloroflexia; order Thermomicrobiales; family UBA6265; genus JACCYX01. The sequence goes on along the minus strand of CAZSUN010000039.1, from coordinate 27,219 downwards.
AGAACCCATGGCGAAGCTGTTTCGACAAATATGTCGTCATGGAGTTGGGCCAGGTTCTCTTCGATAATCGCTGATTCTTCGCCCAGTATCTGAAGGAGTCGCCGCAGCGGCTCGCCTCGCTCGTCTTCTCCGTCCCGCGTTCGGTAGACCGCGGGAAGCAAGGCATACAGTTCGTCGAACGCCATCTCGTCATCCATCACGCGATCACCTCCAGCTTTTCGAGGGCTTCGGGGTTCAGGGTCAGAAGCTCGGCGCCCTCGGTGCCCGGGGGTTCCCCATTTCGTGGCGCGGCGGCGGCCAGGAACGTATCGAGCGCCGTGCTCTCGCCCCGGTATAGATGCTCAACGTCCACGGACACCACTCCCGCCACGGTATGGAATGCCGCATACACCTCGCTCAGCGTGACCGCCTGACCGAATGAGCGCTCCGTGAATGAGAATCGTCGCGCGAGCATGTCGCGCACGGACTGGAGCACCGTCGCTTCCTGCCGGTCAGGGGAAATGCGCAATTTGGCGGACATCATGAATGTCACCGGACGGTAAGACTTGATGACGAACGGGATGCGAGGCGACCCCGAGCGGGTCATCTCGCCAAGGAGGCTGATGTACTCAGGAGAATCTTCAGATACCAACTCCCCGCCCGCGCCCGCCACGGTGATCAGCACGCCTCGCCTCCGCTTGTCCCAGGTCCACACCGCCGCCGCCTTCTCGATCCCGGCGGAGTTGCGAGCGAAGTCCTCGTAATCCTGCAAGGAAACGATCCGGCCAAGCGTGAGCACCGTTCGCGGGGCATTCACCCGGGCGGAATCGGCTTCCTGCCGCGCCGCGGCGCCATCGGGCGCGATCGGGTTGCTGGCGGCGCGCACCCCTAGTGGCCGGTCCAGCAGAAGGGAAAGCTGCCCGGCATCGACTTCGCCTTCAAGTCCAGTTCCGGTCCGGTAGGTGGCGACGACGTTGTCCTGCCCCGTCGGCAACCGGGAGCCGCTCTCGCCATCGCCGAAGGTGATGACAGTCTTCCCGTCGTCGGCGATCGTGGTGATATAGACCCGATCCCGGGGCCCAAGGCCGTAGAGCGACCGCGCCTCCGACCAGCGGACATCGTTTACCCAGATCTCGAGCGTGGATGCGATGCCACCGGGGATGTCGCTCCGGATGTATGTCAGCGGTTGCTTTCGAAGCGTGAATTGCTGGTACGGTTTGGAGCCGTCGCCCGAGCCAAGCACCTCCCGCCGCACCGTCTCCCCGTGTGTGGCGGGGGCAATGTTGCCAAGAATCTCGGCGGAAGCTCGCTCATACTCGTTGACGAGTGGCTCCTTGAGGATGAGCGTGGCGACGTTGTCAACCATCTGGACATCAGTGACAACCGCGACTTCGGCGCCGATCGGAGGATCCCCCAGGGCATCCGTTGTGGGAGCCAGGTCCGCCCCCCCCGCGGGGGATGCTGGCGCCAGGCGTCCTCGCACCACGATGGTGCGCTCCGCCTCGATCGGGTCGAGCGGATGCCCCAGCTCGATCTTTTCCTCCCCAACCGTACTGTCCAGCGGGTAGTCCGCGAGTGTCAGGGGCTCGCTCTCCAGCAAGACGGCCGTTCCTCGCAGTTTCAGACCGTCGTATCTCGAATTGAGGTCCCCGTCGGCGCGATCGGTCTTGATCGTCGTCACCTGGGCGCTGACGGCATAGGCTGATCGAGACTGCTCGGCGACCCCGGTAACCAGGACAAGATCGGTGGCGCCGCCCGAGGGATTGGTCAACACCATCCATCCGCCAGGCTGGACCCCACGAACGAGTGTGCTGAGACGAATTGTCGAGGAGTTTGCCGCCTGATCGATCTCGTCGAACTTCCATTCATCCTTTGCGTCGGTGAGAAGCGCGTCGAGACGCCCGCGCACCTGATCTGTAAATATGTTCGGGTCGGGCGCATTGTAGCCGAACAGGGACGCGCGCTGGCGCATCCGGTAGACATTCACCGTCTCTCCGGAGACAGCATCCAGACCCGTCAGGGGTTGATCCCATTCGACCCGCGTCCTCTTGGCCACCGGAACTGGATCGATCCCAATCACCCGCCGCATGTTCCAGCGAGCTTCGGGTGTGCCTGGGACCCAGTCGCTGGCCACGAACAGAAGCACATCGCCAGGACCGAGATCCAGTCCAACGCCCGCGAACCAGCCGGCCTCGTCACCGGTGGCCGGGACGACCGGAGCGGTCAGGCGCGGCTGCAACATATTCCAGTCAGCCAGCGCTTCGATCTCCTTGATGGTCTCGAACGTCTGGGGAAGCTCGCCGGGATTTGGGATGCTCTGGACGCGGACTCCCTCCGGAATCGGGACGCGGGCCGGCACGCCGGGAACGGGCGTGGGCCGGAATCCGGCCTGGGCGTTCGGGACCGTCTCCAGCGTGAAGGACAGCCAGGAGCCCGCCGCCACGCCTGACAGCAACCGGTAGCCGATCAACTGAACCAGGTCGTCAACCGACCGGCGCTCGGTGGCGGTGCCCAGATACTGCTCCTGCGCGGTGCGCTCGATATAGAAGGTAAGGACATCGCTCGTCATCGCCCAGGCGTCGATCAACGCGATGGTGAAATCGTCCTCCGCGCGGGAACGAAGTCCGGCCAGCGACGGGTGCCCGGATTTGGCAAGGTCGGCGATCATGCTTTGCCTGAAGGTTGCGTAAGTACCGGAACGGTAGCTGAGGCTGGACAAGCCCGGGCGGTTGTAGAGCGGCTGCGGTGTCATGGTCTCCACGCCGCCACAACATCCACACCCACAACCGTCGAGATGATCGAACGCTCTCATCGGCCACCCTCCATGTTCAGGCGCAGCACGCCGCGCTCGGGAAAGCTCGGATCGTTGTCAAGCCGCGCGATCTCCAGCCGGCCGATCGGAAGCACGCCGGTGTCCAGCGCCGAAGTCTGGGGGTCGCCGAAACGCTCGAATATCTGCGCTTCGACAAGGCGTACGCCCGGCGTCTCCTGGGCGGCCGCGATGATCGGGCTCAGGTAGACCGGCTGGTTGAACGTGAAATTATCCGGATGGAAGAAGCCCCGGCTTCCATCCGGCCGGTTTCCGGACTGGAATACGTCCAGAAGGGCCTTCTTCACATCGCCGCGATAGAACTCCGGGAGAACACACACGCGCAACTCGACTTCGAGCCAGACAAAGCTGGGTCCATCGATCTCAATATCGTGACCAGCCATCCGGAACCGTTCGAGATGAACCCGGACCTCGTCCTCGAACAGCGTATCCACCGGCAAGGCGCCAAAGCGGTCGATTGTGAGGAAGATGGTGTGCCAGCTTCCTGTCCACCGCTCGGTCGCCACCGCCCGCTGCACCTGCCAGTGCCGCTGTGCCACCTCGGCGTAATCCTCCGGCGTGACGGCTCGCTGCTGCGTCCAGAACGCGCTCGGAGCTTCTCGGCGCACGTGCTCCATGCTTTCGGGAGCCGCCCCGCCTCGAGCGGGCATCGGGTTGGCGACGTTGGTGATCCGGGGATCGTTGATCAGGATATGCCCCAGGGCATCCGCGCCAATATTGCCTTCGGGCCCATTGCCGACCCGATACACGGCCTGGAAGGACGCCCCGGCGGCGGGACGAAGACCGAACTCATCATCGCCAAACCGCAGCCGGGCATGCCCATCGGGCTCGATCTCCGCGACAAACTCCGGGGAGAAGCCGTCGCTTGCCAACAGATCTCGCCTGGGGAACCAGCGCCGACCCTCGGCTGGCTCATCCAGGAAGATCTGCGGCAGGACATGCCGTTGCTCCCACTGGAATGCCGACGAAGCGGGTTTCGAGGGGTCAAAGCCCTCCCAGCGGCGCTCATCGGACCCTGGATAGAGGCGACCGGTCGTCCCGGCCATCGTCAGCGGCGCCTCGGTCAACAACGGCGTGTAGCGTGGCGGCGCGGCGATCTTCTTCGGCGCATCGCAATCGGTTCCTGACCCTGCCGCGACCATCTCCAGCCAGGGAGCCGAACGAGGCGCCTTGGCCAAAGGCCGCGAGATCGTCTGGCCATGGTCAGCCAGCACGATGTTGCCAAGGGCGACGCTCACATCACCGTGATACTCACCGTCGAGGGAGGTCGCGGAGACGCAGACGGCGAACGGAAGCGCATCCTCCTCCGCCCAACTGATCTCCGTGACCGGAAGTTCGAGGTTGTTGCTCAGGGGATCCTCGAACCAGACACCGATCATGTCCACGGTTCGCCGAACCCCGGTCAGTCGCACCGCGTGCCGCTTCGCCGGATCGGCGTCGACTTCCTTGCCGCTTGTTGGTCCGATCCGCTCACGGAAGACAAGGACCATGTCTCGATCCAGGAAATCATGGTGGCCGCGAAGCGTGGCCGAAGTCGCTCCCCTCGGCAGGCAGCATTCGCGATTGCCCCATGTATGGAGCCGGAGACAATTCAGGTCATTGTGGAGCGATGCCGCATGCATTGTCTCGAAGACGATTGGTCGCGATTCCAGCGCGCGGCGCTCCTCCGTGGAGCCAGGGGCGATCCAGCTATTCGCCCGCGGAACCTGGGTAAACAGCGGGGTTCCAGCCGGGATTTCCAGCGTCCCCGCGGACACCTCGATATGCACCCAGGTGCGAGCATTTGCCCCGTCGTGCATCGCGTAATCGACAAGGCGGGCATGCCGCCGCACGGACGAGCGTCGCCGTGCGGCGGGCAATGTTGACTCCATCCCAATCGCGTCGAGCTGATAGCTGAGGTGGTCCGCCCGATAGGCCAGAAGCTCGACGATCGCCACGCCCACATCGGCCGGGCTCCGCTCGCGCCAGTCGGGCGCCAACATCGAAAGCCGGTCCAGCATGAGCTGGCGGAAACTCGCGTAGTCCCGGGCGAGATAGTCGATTGCTGGCTCTTCGAGTACATCCGGTGGGCAGGTTCGATCGTCCACGCAGTCAAACTCCGTGGGGCACTCGATCTTGAACGAGAAGTCGACCGTCGAGAGCATCTGATCGAGGTGTTCCGAAATCGCCCCGGCCAGACGGAGCGTATAGACCGAATAGTCTCCCGGGGTATTCACCCGAACGATCAGGACATCCGGGTCCTGGACATCGAACCCAACCTCCACGACCTTGATGCCCACGATGCGCGTGCCGCCGTCGATGTGCACATCGTGAATCGTGATCCCATCAAGCGCCGGATGCGGCGTTTTGAGGAATGTCACGCGCAACAGGCGCTGGCGATCTTCCTCGTTGACCGCATCCGCATCGACCACTTCGAGAAATTCGATCCCGTTGTGCGTGTCGGTTTGGCGAACCGCTTCGCTACGGTGCTCATCACGGCAGTGGTATTGCATCAGAACGCCTCCGTGCGCCCGAAGCGCTCCTGGCGACGCTCCTGCGTTCGCCGGACCACATACTGAACCGAGATCTCGAGCCGGGAGTCGAAGGCGCGAACCTGGACGGTCTCAACCTGAATCACCTCGCTCAACCATCGCTGCAAGGAGCCTTCAATACTTGCGCGTGTCACCGCGACAAGGGAATCGCTGTTGGGCTCGAAGACCAGCCCGAGCAGCCCACTCCCAAAATCGGGCCGGTTCACGCGCTCGCCCGGCGCGGTGAAGAGCACCTGCTCGATCAGGTCGCGGATGTGATCGTCATCGGTTGTGGTGGCGGTGCGGCCAGCGCCGTCGAAACCATATGGGTAGTCGAGCTGGACCATGGACTACATCCCCTTCACGCGAACCTGGGTGACCACGATCGAGACCGGCGTGCCGTTCGGCGCACACACGGCCTGGCTATCCTGAAGCAACACTGGCGTCCCCATCGAGCGCACCCTGACCGCCCCCGTCACCCACTGGGCGGTGACACATGGAACGAGCGTCACGCCAACGTTGAACGGGCATCCGGCCACGGTGTGGGGCGATGGCTGAGTAACGATCGGCTGACCGCCAACTCGCACGCGTGGGCTCGGCATCGACGCCTGGGCCTGGCCGCCGTGGGCGCACATGATGGTTGCGCCGGCATGGAGCAGGAAACCTGGCATCATGTCACCTCCAGCGCGCCGCCGTTGATCGACACCTGCGGCCCAGTCATCTTGATGGTGGCGCCCATGCCGTTATCGATCTCGATGCCCAGGGCGGAGAGTTGGATTTTCTGCCCGGTCGCCGTCTCAAGGGTGATGCCGCCGACGCCAGGGGTGTCATCGATCAAGACGGAGTGACCTCCGTTTGTCTGCACCAGCACCTTTCCGGACGGAGGAGGTGGAACGAGGAGCGCGGTTGGCACTTCGGGCAACGCCCCCCACCAGCAACCGGACCAGACGGGAAAATCCGGATCGCCCTTTTCGAACTCGATCCATACCCCTGCTCCGCTTACCGGCACGGCGAAGAAGCCCATGCCATCGCCGCCAAAGGGCGCGCACGGCATGGCCCATCCGAGATCGTCCCCACCGCCGATGTCCGATACGCGAGCCTTGACCCGCCCGATCATCAGTGGATCGAGGTTATCGGTCACGACTCCCCGGTATTTCCCATAGAAACGATCCATCATGGCAGCACCACCGGTGTCAATGTGCCGGTTCCTTCCCTGCTGATCCGGAACCGCTGCGTATAGTTCCCGGCCGAGATCTGATGCGTCACGCCACGAACGTACCAGAACCCGTCGTAGCTCAAACCCGCGCCACGAACGCCGACCAACCTGCGCGCCCGCAGCACCCGGCCATAGCGCAAGGCATCCAGCTCGCCTTCGCCCGTCACCGCGTCGGCGGCATTGGTCGCGGCGGCCAATGCCGAGGTGGCCGCTTTCCCGGCGTTCTGGTTCGATGTGTCGCGCATCTTCACTGTTCGGCGCGCGGGAGCCGGAGAGCTGGCAAGCGGGGGAATCTTCAGCGAGGGCAGCGAAGGAATCGGCAAGCTGAGCTTGAAAAACGGGTCCATGAAGAACCCTTCGGCGCCTGTTGGCTCAAGGGCATCGTGAGAAAAGCTCATGGAGTTCACATTGTTCGCGGACCCCATGTCCTGCGTGAGCGCGGGTTGCGGCACTCCCAAACGCGTCTCCGGGCCGAAGTACGCCCGGTTGACCCCGAACGTCACCGGCTCGATGTAGAAGATGTACCCATTGCGCTCGGCGATGCGCTTGATGAACGCCAAATCCGTTTCCTGCTGGCGTGGCACGCGGTCGATCATGAGCGGCACATCCGTCGTCGGGCGAACGTCGGGAACCAGGCCGAACTGCGGGTAGCCCAGAATGAGGCGAGAGACGATGAGCCAGTCAGGCTGGTTCGGATAGGGACTGTTTTTCTCTTCCATATCGAGCATGGACGTAATGTCCTTGCCGGTGATCGTCAGCGTCGCGCCGGTGGAGGCGTCCGTCTTGACCTGCTGGTGCTCGATAATGCCGTCGATCAGCACCTCCGGCGCCGCGCCCATCAGGGCGCCGATCACCACCCGGTTTCCTGGTTTGAGCGCGGGGCTCTTCAACAGCCCGTAATCGAGACCACGATCCTTATTTGTCTGGAGGCTGATTTGAAACCCGTCACCGTTCTCGCTGTCGTTGGTCACCTCAACCGTCCGCAACGCCTGGATCACCTCATACGGCGCGGGCAGCGGGACAGTCGAACCCATCCAGAGCACAAGCCGGATGCCTAACTGGCTCACAAGCATGCCTGCTCCCTTCTCACTCACGCGCCATCGCGATGCGAATCACCCGGCCAATCTCTTCGAGATCGTCCGGCTTAAGGACGATATTGGCGTCGCAGATTCGCCAGAACCCGGTTGGATCACCCAGGTACATCGCGGTAACGTTGTCAAGGCGGTCGCCTTCCGTCACCCGATGCTCGGCGAGTGTCGGTTGATCCTCGTATGACGGGATCACCCGACGCCGCTTGTAGGCAATCATGCGCTCCCGGCCGTCGCGATCCGTCACGGTCATGGTGCTCGTTTCGACGTTCGCGTAGCGGCTTCCTGGGTCGAATGTCATTGCGTCAGCCTCTCACTTCCCGATACATCTACAACGCCGCGATCGACCCCACACCGCCAATCGTCGCCATGACTTCCTTCGTGATCTGGTGCGCCAGGAACAGCGTTCCTCCCGGCGAAAGCATCCCCAGATCGTCGTACGTAAGGACCTTGAGCCCGAGGTCGACCTTTGCGCGGATCGGGTTCAGGTCGGGATCGAATGCCTCCTCGGTGATCGAGAAATCGGTGATCTGAACCGGCACGGTCCGTTTGTCGCCCCAGATCAGCAGGGTGAGCGGTGGCTCCATTGGGATGATCTCCACCACCCCGAGTCGCGCCAGCACCTCGTTGGCGATGACCACGGACGACTTCGGATACAGCAACATCTCCAGCGCCGATAAGGCGGGGTATACGCCCATGTCCCGGGCGACGGTGTCGCCGCGCTGGAGCTGATCGGCCGCATCCAGAACGATCCCGAGCTTGATCGACTCTTCCGGAGGTCCCGTCAACCTCGCCGGACCTCCGCCCTCACCGCCGGTCGTCCGCGCCTGGAGGGTCCGGGTGAGCGATTCCGGGTTGTACTGGAACACGACCACGCTCGCCAAGGGATTGAGCGGGTCCAGACCGACAATGGCGCCCTTCATCACGGGTGGCGAAATTGGGCTTGCGTTCATCGACAACTCCATTCGCGATCAGGCACAGGGCGAGAGATGACAACGGATCCGGTCCACATAGGTGACCCGGACGCCAGACCCTGGATCGACCATGTCGAACCTGGTCCCGAGCTGGCCGCTTCCGTTGGATGGGACATTGAAGCTCGTCCCAAAGGCCGGAGTGAGCGGATGGCCCGGCGCCTGGTATCGTGGCGCGGCGTCCGTGGCCGTCCGCGTGAAGGTCGGGGAAGTCGCCCCTTCGGGAACAAAACTCAACGCCATGCTGACGGTCGGCGGCATGAACGGCTGAGGTCGCGCCATGCCATCCGCGTCGACGAAAAAGCTCACCTTGAGCGGGTAATTCGCCGGAGACGTGCAGAAATGCTCGATCATCCCGCATCCGCTGAGCGGTGACTGGGCCACTCCCGAGGACGCATCGCCCACACAGCTTGCGGGCTTGGCCTTGTCGCTCTCGACGAAGATCGAAAACGCTCCCGGCGTCGTCGGAGACCATGGAACGTTCTGCTGCTGTGTGGGCGGGGTCGCCGGCTCATCGTTCACAGGCTGTCGCTGGATCGTCGTCGCGGGGACGGATCGCACGATCGGCGGCGCGGCGTCCCCCCGGAAAATCCGGTCCCCAACGGCGGAGGCTTCGCGTTCGGCGGGGCTGTCCTCCGGCCCGACCACGGGTCCGCCGGAGGCGTGTCGACCACGCTGCTGCACGACATGGGTCAACTCGTGGGCGATAAGTCTCCGGCCGTCCGGCGTGTGTGGCCGGTACTCGCCCGCGCCGAAGTAGACGTGGTTTCCGATGGTGTATGCCCGCGCCCCAATTGCCCGCGCGGACTCCGCCGCGTGCGAATCCGCGTGAATCCGCACCTTGCTGAAGTCATGGCCGGCTCCCAACCTGGAACTGAGTGGTTGGCTGCCCGTAGACGCCGGATTCCCACCGCTCCACTTTTCTCCGGAGCCCGTAAACCTTCTGGTGTCGTGGACGATATTTCGATAATGCACGTGCACATTAGGCATCAATGCCACTCCTTGTCGATACCGATGTGATTGGGAGCGGTTCCCGACTGGTAAATCGGGGCGGAATAGGATGTAGGACTCTGAATAACCTGGACACGTGCACTTATCGAATAGGGAAGGAAATAGTGCGCCAACCGTCGCCGAATATTGCCCGCGAAGTTCTCCTCTTCGCGGGCACTCAACCCGGCAGGCAGTGTGACTGGCGCAAGGAGAGCAGGAGATGTTGGTTCCTTCTTGGTAGCTGACCGTGCGATGTTGAATAGCTCTCCTTCATCTACACTCTTGGCGCCGTGCTTGGTCAACTCTGATTGGAGCCCTCCGGCAGGGTAGTAATTCGGGGTTACCCTGTAGGAAAAGACATACGGCGGGCTTGCGCCAGGATAGTCCGTCCGGAATTTGCCGATTGCATATCGAAGTGAATCTTCGACTCCCACCACCCCAACTCTCTCTATGTTGGTACTCTTGGACATGGGCGCCAAATTGTCTGGGGTGCCTGGTCCACCAAGCGACTTGGCGACCAGATGTCCCCTCTGATAGCCTGGCAGGACCCTGTAACCAGGCACCGGATCCTGTGGGCCACCACCTTTTCCGAGTGACTGAGGGCTCAAAGGATTGACTTCAAACCATGTCGCGCGTCCAAACCCATCCGGCGCCCCACCTTTTACCCCGTGTCCGTGAACGACCTCCGTGGTTATCTCAGGGATATGTCCCGCGAGTGCGAAGACAAGCTGGACCAAAGCCTTGAGCCCCTTAACAACGAGCTTCCGCTCCTCTTTTGGGTCCGTCTCTTTTGCTACCGCATTGACCAGGTCCTGAGCGTGGGTCGTCAGATTTCCGAGGCTTTCGCGAATTTTGGTTGCCTTGTCGGGACCGGCATATTTGACTCCTCCAGGATCCACATAGTCCCGCATAACGGCTTTAGTGAGGCCATTAATACGTGTGATAAGTCCGGAGAACGGTCCGCTCGCCATCTCTATCGTTATCTCCGCTCCGACACCCACGGTTCGAATCGTGTGCTCCTCACCCAGGAGAGTGAATTTCTCCTGGATGGGGGCGTTCGACTGCTCATCCAGGCCAGCCTCGCGTTGAGCCTGACGCGTGGCCGGATCGGCTTGCCCTCCACCCCGGAAGGCGGCAAGGACGCGCTCGATAAGTCCGTCGATGGCGCGGTCGATAGACTGCTGGATGCTCTCGATGATCTCGCGAACTTTCGTGCCAACGTTCCCGAGCCCAAGCAGTCGCGCCAGCAAATCGAGCGCGAGTGGCAGAAGGCTGGCCAGCACCTCCTCCACTTTCGCCATGCCGGGCGCCAGCACGCCCCGGGCGATATCGCCAATCGCGTTCACCACAACCTGCACGACGGCAAAGATGCGTTGCAATTGGTCGCGCAGAAATGTGTACAGGTTCCACGCGGTCAGCACGAGCTGAACGATTGCTCCCACCGGATTGAACATGCTTGCGATCTTGGTGATCGCAGCCATCACGATCCGCTCGAGAATGAACGACTTGATCGCATCCAGCACCTGGTCCCTGAGGGTGGCGATGTCACCCTTGATCCGCTCCCAGAGGCCGCCCCACCCTTCCGTCACCAGGGTCTGGATGTAGCTGAGAATGTGCTCAAGCCGCGCGACGTTCTGCTCGCCAACGAGCTTCACCGCCTTCTGCCGCAGCCGGTCCCAGGTGAGGCCAAGGATTTGCTGCACGAGGCTGAGGACGCCGAAGAGGTCGAAACGCTCCGGCAACGTGATGCCGGCGCTGCCAAGTGTCCCTGTCAGCCAGCCGATAATGCCGGCTTGCAGGTGCTTCAGGATATTGTCGGCGAAAAGTCGCACCCCTCCAGTGAACGCTTCAGCGACATTGCCAAGGAAGCCCAGCGGATCGTCGAGTATGATCTGGAACGTCTCCTCGGCTCTGCCGATAAAGGCGTAGAAGCTCTCCGGATCGACCCCGATGACGAGCAGCACCGCCTCCAGCAGCTTTCGCGCGAGCGCCGACCAGTCCCCGGTCAATGCCGCCTGCACGAGCCCGATGGCAACGTTGAGCCCGGCCTGGAACGCATCGAGGATGCGATTAAGGCCCGCCTTCAGACCATCGACCAATGCGGAGACGCCTGCCTTGAGTCCGTTCGCGACGTCGTCCACCAACCCCTGCGCGTAGGTAACAGCCGAGTCGATCGCATTGCTCAGGGCGGCCGCCAAACCTGGGAAGACATCGCCCAGCAGTCCGTTGATGGCGGCCTTGAGGAATTCCCCGAAGGCGGCTATGGCGCTCTTGATGAACGACGCCGCCGCATCGATCACGGACAGCGCGAAATTCTTGGCGGCATCCAGTATTTTGTTCACCGCGCTCCGGACAGCGTCGAATACGACGTTGATCGCATCGACCAGCGCATTGAACGCATCCCGGACGAAGTTAACCGCCCGATCCCACCAGCTTTCTTTCTCGGCTGCCCGCGCGGCCTCCTGCTTTTTGGTTTCAGCGTCCCGCTCGCCCTGCTTGATCTCGGCGCCGACCTCGGTCTCCGCCGACTGAAATCGACTCCCGATGTTCGCTTCATCCGTGGCGACACGCGTTTCGATCGACTCGCGGTCGGTCTCGCTCCTCTCGGCGGCGGACGTTTCCATGTCCTGCACGGCCGTGGACTGGGCATCCAGCGTCTTCTGGCGCTCGGTTTGGATCGTTGCCCGCGCCGCGCCGATGTGGGTTTGTTGCTGCTCACCCGCCTCTCGCGATAGCTCGGCGGCTTGCGTTTGGGCGGATTCCACCTCGGTCTGGCGTGCCTGGTCGCGCTCTGTCGCGGCCTGGTCCGCCTGGCTAACCGCGCCCTCCATGCTGGCTTGCATCGCGGGCTGTTGCTGCTGGTCGAAGGCCGTTTGAACTTCGGGCGGGAGGCCCATGGACAGGAACTCTCGCGCCCCTTCGGCCGGAACTACCGGCGCGACCGTTGGCTGGTTCAGCGCGTCGACCGCATACGACTCGTCGACGCTGATCGGCTGCGATTGTTCGGGGCCAGGCCCGGCAATCACCGCGGCCTGTGCCTCATCCCGAACCCCGCGGGCGCCAGTCAACGCCTCGCCCTGCTGGGCCGCGAGCCGTCCGGGATCGGATTCGCCTTCCAGTGGCACCGCCGGAGGTGGCCCTGGTGTGTGCGGGATCTCTGGATCCTTGGTGCTGACATCCCCCAGGGACTCGCCGACCTGCCCGGCCCGATCCGCCGGTTCGGCCGATGCGAAGAACTGGTCGATAACACGGGTGGCGTTGTCGTTGGCGGTGAACGCTCCGGGATCTGGCGTTTCCGCGATCACTGGCTCCGGCGGCGGCGCTGGGGCCGCATCTTCGAGCACGACTACCCGGGCATCTGGACTCCGCACCGCGATGGGCTCAACCGCTGGCGCGTCGCTGCTCATCGTTGCGTGCAAGTCCGGCAGATCCTCCTGGAACTGCTGGGTTTCCTGTTGGGCGATGTCTGTGGCATCCTGCGCCAATTGTCCCTGGCGAGCAGCCTTCACCGTCGGCGGAGCCCCAGCGAACTGGGCCATCAACTGGGGCACATCCCCTGCCCCAGCCAGCGCTGCTTCGGCCTCGGCCAGGGCCGCTTCACGCGCGGCCACATCCTCGGCCGTAACTCCCGGCTCGGGGGCGGGTGGCAATTGCGCGCCGGCCGTCGCGGCTTCCTCGCCCGCCGGGGGCATCGTGGTGGAACCTGTTCCCCGGGGCGCGGCTGTCCCCTGCGCGGGCGTCGTCGCGGGGGCCGGTTCCTCGATTCTGTCCAGCTCCGGCCGGGCCGGCCGTTCAAGCACGGTGACATTTCCATCCCCGGCCATCGCCGGGGACCCGGAGCGCTGGAGCGCTACCTGGTCGGGCGGAAGCTGCTCTGACACGCCGATCGGCGCGGAGGCCGATCCGCCGGTTATCTCCATCATGTCCCGGGCGAGGTTCTCCGCTTCGCGCTCGGTGTTGGCATCCCGTGGGGAGATCATCGACGGCTCGGACGCTGACCGTCCGCCCGACTGCAGGACGTGAACCACTTCGTGCGCGACCGTTCCGATATCCGGTTGGCTGGTCGCGAAGAGAATCATGTTGCCGACCGATGCGGCCAACGCGTCAAGCGTCTGCAGCACCGTAACGACATCGGGCCCACTGTAGGCTTCGACGTGAGAGAGGGACCTTCCCAAACGGCCCTCCAGCGCCGACTGATAGGGCAATGGGTCCGGCGTCCCGCTGGTGGCCCGCTCGATCATCTCGGCGAGGTCCAGGGCCGAATAGTCCCGCCTCTGCTCGTCATGCCGAGCATCGGAGAAAATCCCTGGATCATGTACCGGCATCTGGCCGAATCGGTGACCCTCCAGCGCCATCACCGCCACGTTGTGAATCGGCAAGGGTGGCTCGATCCCGCGACGCGCCGAAGCGCCCGCCGGAACGGCCCTCGGGCCAGGCAGCGGTTCGCGGGATATGGCCAGTCGCGCCTTCATGTCGTCAATGCCTGATAGATGGCGGCCGCGACCCTCTGGGCCAGGGAGTCCTGGCCCGGCGTCCGATCCGGCATCGTGGTCGAGATCAACACGCGTGGCTCCGGCGCCCCCCAGGAAGAGCCTCCCTCGGTGACAAGGCGGGCAAGTTCCCTTTCGACATCCCGCCGGAAACGAGGCTCCCCGGCGGGCCCCGCGCCCTCGACTTCGAGCGTCTCGATCCTGATCTCGATCGCGGAGGGGTCAGCCATGGTCTGGCTCCTCCCCCGGCTCCGGCGCCCAGCCGCGGATCTCGGCATCCGAGAGCGTGCGCTCCAGCTTGGAGACCTCGGCACGAGCGGCCCGCAGCAGGTGACGCATGCGGACCGGCTCGCCACTATCGGCGGCCGCGAAGGCCGCGTTCATGGCGATGTTGCGAACATTTCCACCGGCCACGCTAAGCCGGGACAATTTCGCGTAATCAAGCCCGTCCAGGGGAGTCTCGGCCGGAAAGATGCGCCGCCAGATCGCCGCGCGCGATTCCAGGTTGGGGAACGGAAACTGGACAACGAAACGGATCCGCCGCAGGAACGCATCGTCCAGCGAGGCCTTCAGGTTGGTGGTCAGGATCGCGAGCCCGCCAAAGGCCTCCATCCGCTGCAACAGGTAACTGACCTCGATGTTCGCGTAGCGGTCGTGGCTGTCGCGCACCTCGCTCCGTTTGCCGAACAAGGCGTCCGCTTCATCGAACAGCAGGATGACGCCTCCGCCTTCCGCCGCGTCGAACAGCGCGCCAAGGTTCTTTTCCGTCTCGCCAATGTATTTGCTCACCACCTGGCTCAGGTCGATGCGGTAGAGTTCAAGCTCGAGCTCATTGGCCAGCACCTCGGCCGCCATCGTCTTGCCGGTGCCGCTGGGGCCGGTAAAGAGCGCGCTGATCCCCAGCCCCCGGCGTCCCTTGCTCGCGAATCCCCAGTCGTCATAGACCCGGCCGCGGCGCCGAACATGGATGGCAACGTCACGGAGCACCTGCTTCTGGGGTTGGGGCAGGACCAGGTCTTCCCAGGACGCCGCCGCGTCGATCCGTTGCGCGATCCCGTCCATGCGGGGGCGAACGCGCTCCCGGCAGAGGTCCCAAAGCTTCCCCGCGAGTTCACCCGGGTGATCGATTTCGGTTGCCAAAACGAGATCGTTCGTGACGCGGGATATCCCCGTGGCGTCCAGCGCGAACTCGTCGACCACGGCGTCAAGCTGGCCGTTGAGACGTACTCCGCAGGTGGTCAATTCCTGGACCCACATGGCGCGACGCTCGTGGCGGGACGGTGGAACCACGCCGATCTGCATGGAGGATCGGCCCGGCGGATCGAGGCGCCGCCTCGCCCCAACCAGCACGGGACTCTCCAGGTTTCCGATGATCTGGCTGGCGGGGTATGCGTCTCCAGGAGTTTCCGCATCGAAGCAGTCGATGAAAAGCGCCACCGATCCCAATGCCGCCTCACGCTCCCAGGTCCGGAGGAAGTCGTCACGTTCGCGCGGCGTTGCTGGTATGTCGCGTCCACGAACGACAGCCAGTTGCAGGCCCACGATGTGGGCGGCCAAGGCCGCGATCGACTCGGCGTCCCGGGAGTCGTTGCCGATGAACTGGATCACGGTCGGCAGGGCCGCGGCCTCGCCATTCACCCACGCCTGGACGATCGCATCCGCCCATTCCTGATGCGAGGGGGCGAGACTCGCCGGTGGCTCGCACATCCGGACAAGGCCAGTCAGGCGCTCGTCCAGATACGACACCCCCACGAGGTAATGGAGCACTCGTTCATCGATCTTGAGTCCGCTTCCGGTGAGCGAGTGCCCTTCGAGGATGCGGATAAACCGCCAGCGCCGGAGGGCGCCTCCTGGAGACAACGCCCCCCAGTGAGCCCCCTCGAGCATCGTCATCGCCATGCTGAACGTCGGAGGAGTTCCGGCCGGAATCCCGGCGGCGGTCGCGAATGCCGTCGCGAACTCGGAGTCGAGCTCGACGCCAGCGCACAGCAGCAGCACATCTCTCTCGAAATCGGACAACCCGAATGTCCGCTGAAGCGTGTCGAGTGCGGGTGGCGCCGGCATGTCCCCGGCGGTCGGGCGATGCGGTTCAATCCCGGCCACCTGTTTCCCGTGTTCGAAGCGGGCACGCAATTCACCCAGGCACGCGTTCAGGTAATCCTGGTTCTGCTCTGTCCATTGGTGAATCGGGAGTGCGTTCATGCGATCGTCACCTTGGGCAGGATGTACTGCTCGAACGTCGCTCTCGTGTCGTCGATATCCCGGTCAAGCGGGCTTTCGGCGCCGTCAACCTCGATGCGCACCAGATACGCCCCCGGAGGCACGCGCTCGAACGGCACGCTCAGGCTGGTGGTTTCCTCGGGAGCCCCCGGAACATCGCGCTGCTCATCCACGAAGGTGAAAGAGCCGGGGTTAACGCCCGCCGCGCCCGTCGGGTTGAGATGAGCCACTACTCGCTGGCGTTTGCCGGCGGCGGGCTCCACGGTCATCTCCAGATTGCCGGAGTGAAGTCCGTCCTCCACCGATACGCCAGCCACCGCAACCACATAGGCGTCGTTCTCCTTGTGGATCCTCGGCCGCACGATGATCGCCGCGATATTCGACGACCCGCATGTCCGCGCCCCCCCATCGCCAACGGCCATGCGATGCTCGATCCGAACGCCTACCAAACCAGCCCGGACGGTGGCGGGCACAACCACGTTGATCTCCTGGTCGCCGGCGTCCTGGGGCGAGAGCGCCAAGGACTCCGGCCCGAACCAGATAAGGGTGATTTCGCCGCGCAGTTGGCTGCCTTCGATTCGGAGCTCGGTCCCCACGGTGATTGGATCGGAAGCGCCAGATACCGGCGCGATACGCGTAATCCTGGGCCGCCTGATGGTCGTGGCAAAAACCCTCCGCTCCTGAACTGGCAACTTGGGCCGCGAGGCATCGTCGGGGTTAATCAGTACCACGGATGCCTGGTAGGCAATCGAAAGCCGGTACGGAGCCTGAAAGAACACCGACCACAGCTTGGACATCTCGTCGAGATCAAGCGGCAAGGGCGTGAAGCGAACAAGCTCTACCTGGTCCGCGAGATCGGTGTCCGCGAGTGGGAACGCCGGGTCATCGTCAATGCCCTTGATCACCATCTGCCGGATCGTCTCGCGACTCAACAGTGGGCGGGCGTGCAGCTCGCGAACGACGCTGCCCAGTAATCGCTGGGGTTCCAGCGCTCGTTCATCGCCGTAGAAGGTCAGGAGATAGTGCAGATCGATCGCGGCTTGCGGTCGCTGTACGAGGTCGCCACTACCGCGCCGCGCCGGCAGGTCATTGTTTCTCCAGGCCGCGTTTGGCTGCACGCCATAAAGGAAAATGCGCACCTCGGGTGTTTGTGGGAGCGATTGCTCATCCGGCGGTCGATCGGTAACGACATCGGATCTGTCCACGTCCTCCCGCACGGGATCGCGGAGCATGTGCCTCAGCGCGGCGGATACGGCGGCGACCGCGGCGTAGTTGCTCATCGCCGAACCCTCCGTGCGCGCTCCAGATACTCGCCTAGCGTCAATTGCGGCACGGGACGGGCTGGAGGCGCGGGAGGCCGCGCCGGGGGAGCTGGTGACGGCGCATGCACCACGACCCGGCCGATCGACACGATGATTCGTGGCGCCGGCGAGTGCTCCCCGCCATCCTGGATAGCCGATTCCCGATCCTCATGAACGGCGATGCTGCTCAAGTGACGCGGCATGGGTCGTTCGGCTTCTCCAGTCCCTTCGTCATGTGAAGCGTCGCGCTCCCACGTTGGATCGATGGGATTCAGCACGACGCTATCGGAAACGAGATGCGCATCATCCGGAACATCCCCCGTTCCCGGCGTGGAAATGGCCCGAATCGGGCCGGCGCGGCTTCCTCGTGGGGCATCTGGTTCAATCAGAGATTTCGCCTCGACGATCTCCTGACCGCGGGGTGCGGAAGACATGGAGACGGAGACGTTTCCCCGATGCGCCGCGGCGGCCGGTCGCGAACGCTCAGGAACGTTGGCGGCTCGCTCGTCCCGCGCGTCCCTGGCGATCGGCCCCTGAGATTGATGGTCGATGCCAGCAACGGCCTCGCGGTTCCGGGGCTGAACTGGACCAGTGGCGAATTCCTCCATCCGCGCATCATGACGACGCGCATCATGACGACGCGTATCCTGACGCGCCTCTGGCGGCTGGTCTCCCATGTCGGGAACCGCCTTCGGTGACGACGGAGACGCTTCTGGTTCGGTGTCGCTCAGACTCCCGGCGGGAAGGTCCAGAATGGGCTCGATTGCCTCCGGCTCGAAGCGCGATGCCTTTCGCGGCAGGAGACTCTGGCGATGTCCCAGCGCTCGTGATGCGATCGTGGCGAGGAAATCATCCATTGCTCACCATCTCCAGGTACCAGCGCCGTCTGAAGGGTGACAATCCGACAATCGTCTCTTCCGACCAGCCGTAGTGCCGGGCAAGGAGATGCACATCCCGCAACGTTTTGGACCCAAACCTCTCGATCTCTGTCCAAAGGTAGTCAACGACATCGAACTGCCGTCGCCATTCGTGGCAGCAGGCGGCGCATGCGAGGACCAGTTCGATATTCGCCAGGGGATCAGCCTCTCCCATCGCCCGGGCGATTTCGCGCTGGACGGATTCCGGGAGATCCCGCGGGTCGAAGTCGCCATCCTGATAGCGCGCCCGGGATACGCAACGCGCCAGCAGTAGTGCGCGCC
Organism: uncultured Sphaerobacteraceae bacterium; assembly: GCA_964610045.1. GTDB lineage: Bacteria > Chloroflexota > Chloroflexia > Thermomicrobiales > UBA6265 > JACCYX01. The sequence continues at coordinate 8,425 of CAZSUN010000039.1, read as the reverse complement.
CGTCCTCAATCGTCTCGCAACGACGGATCGCGAGAAGATCCGCGCTTGTCGGCAGCCGCGCCTCCACCTCGTAGTCATCCTCCAGTACCGTCAGGCTGTGGCTACGGGTAGTCGCCGAATGCTCGCGAACGCGCCCGATCTCGAAGGCCACCTGGACCTGGGCGCCGCAGGCGCCACAGGAATCGACCGCGTCGATCAGCGAGCCGAACAGGTGCTCCCGAACATCGAGCAGCATCTCGTCCCGCTCGCCTATCGTCAGTTCCATGAGCCGATCCTTGCCATGATCTGCGTGCGCCAACTGGAGCAGGAGAAGAGCGCGCCCGGTGTGATCGAGCGTGCTTCCCGCATCCCATATATCCAGGAGCTTGGCGGTGGAGGGCGCCATGATGTCCGGCCTCCGTTACGCCGCCGGCTCGCTGAAGCTCGGTTCGGTCGGTTCGGTGACGTCGTAGTCCCGTTCCCATCCCTCGTTCTCGAGCTTCAGCGTCTGGATCGCCACCTCGTTGGCGTTGGCGTCAAGATCGGGCAATGACTGGTACTCGGAGACCCAGCAGCGATACACCTTATAAGCGATCGCCAACTGACCAGCCTCGTTGTAGACCTCGAGGATGATGTCCTTGCGGAAATCCTTGAGAGAAACTTCACCGCCCAGATTGGAACCCCAGTTCCAAACCTTGTTCGCCCACCGCTCGAATTCCGAATCATGGGTGACGCCACGTTCCAGCGTGATAGCTTCGAACTCCGTTCGGCCTGGCGACTTCCTGCTGGAACTTGGATCCCCGCCTTCACGGTGAGTCACGACCTCGGTCGTTCGCTTGAGCGCGGTAACCTTGCTCACGCCCGCCACAAACCGCCCATCCCAACGCACCCTGAATTTGTAGTTCTTGTACGGGTCGAACCGCTGGGCGTTGACACTGAACTGCGCCATGGTGACCTCCCTAGGCCTCGGCCTGCCGTGCGATCTGCTGGATCTGGATCACCACGAATTCCGCCGGCTTCAACGGCGCGAATCCGACGACGATGTTCACGATGCCCCGGTCGATATCGCTCTGCGTCGTCGTCTCGCTATTGCACTTCACGAAGTACGCATCTCGCGGCGCCGTTCCCTGGAATGCGCCCGAAATGAACAGATCGTGCATGAACGTCCCGAGATTCAGCCGGATTTGAGACCACAAAGGCTCATCGTTCGGCTCGAAGACCACCCATTGGGTTCCGCGATAGAGGCTTTCCTCGATGTAGAGGGCGAGCCTGCGAACCGGCAGGTACTTCCATTGAGACGCCAGCTGATCCGCGCCCACAAGCGTCCGCGCCCCCCAAACCACCCGTCCGGCAACCCGGAACGACCGCAGCGCATTGACGCCGAGCGGGTTGATCTTCCCGTTTTCCTCGTCCGTCATCGAAACGGCAAGCTCCTGCACGCCTCGCAGTGTGGCGTCCTGCCCGGCGGGCGCCTTCCAGATGCCGCGAGTCGCGTCCGTGCGTGCGATCGCCCCAGCAATCGCGCCAGACGGGGCGAACGGCTCAAGCCGGTTCTCCTTGAGAGGATTCGGGGAGCAAACCCAGGGAAAGTACATCGCCGCGTTTGGGCTCCGCGAAACCACATGCGCATTAATGGCGGCGGCATCCACCTTGATCGCGCGATCCCACGCGCTATTCGAGTCGACCAGCAACATGGCGCGCCGGCCCTCGCAGTATCCCGCCGCTATTTCCCAGGTCCCCGCTGGAACCTCTGCTTCGTCGGTGAATGGGGGGATGCACAGCAGATTGAACAGGTCGGCTTTTTCGAGTGCCCATAGGCCCCGCCTGTCTTTTGCCAGACCAGGATCGGAGACCTGAGCGACGCCAATGTCGCCACCGTTGGAACCGTTGGCGAGATTCACGGCCGCGCCCGAATCTGGCCGAACGTTCGGCATCGCCGCCCCGTCCGCGACGCGAACCAGGTCGGACTCCGCGCGAAGGACGTCCGTGACGAACCGAGGGGAGTTGGGATCGAGCGACAGGTTCCGATGCTGCTCCGTGCCAACAACCTCGGTCGGGTTCGCCGGGTTTCGCTCCTGAACCATAAGGTTGAACAAAACCGGCGCCGGGTCGTTTTGGTCACGTGTCTCATGATCGACGTTCACCCAGAGGGAATCGCCCCACTCACCGGGACTCGAGGCCTCGATCCGCAGCGGGTCTCCCGCGCCCGCCGGGAAGTCGGCGAACGATCGGTCACGAGCTCCGGCCGCGCTCTCGCGATGAACGCGAACGATCAGCGCCTCCGCACCGCCGTTCAGGAAGAACTGGCGCACCGAGTGGCTCATCCGGCTGTCCACCCAGAGTCCGCCGAACGAGCGATCGAAATCAGCGAAACTGAAAATCCCGGTCGGCTCGTCCACCGGCCCGCGGAGCGCACGGCCAATAAACGCCGTGATGGATGTCGAGACGCCCGTAATCGTCCGAACATCCGATTCCAGCTCCTGGATATACACGCCAGGGTAGCTCAGGTTCAGTGACATCTGGCTTCACTCCTTGCCGCGCCGCGGCGAAAACCATGTCAACCACTAGGGCGTTGCTTTGCGTCCGATGAAGATATCGATATGGACCGCCGCGACGGTGCCGTTGTCCCACTGGAATGTGTTCGGCGGTCCCCCCAGAAGATCAATCGCGCCGGCGCCGATCAGGATGAGCGGTGCGTCCAGCGCGAATGCGGTGCCGCCACCGTCCGCGCTATACGTGATGGCCGGGTCATATTCGCTTGCCTTCACCATCAATAGAACCACCTGCCCGGCCCCTCCCGGCTGCAATTCCACATCCACACCCGCCGCGCCGGCCTCCAGCGTGATAGCGATCCTGTCGTAGGCCTCGACATCGATGGAGCCATTGGCCGGGAGCCGGGGACCAGCCGCCACGTCGATCTGGGCGGACCATGTGATCGTTTGCGCCATGGGTGACCTCCTTGCGTCGCGTCACCTGGCGGGCGCTCCCCGGGCGACGAGGCGACCGGGTCAAAGAGCCTGCCAAAACTGGGCAGTCGAGCCTGGGACGCGATCCGGTTAATACAGCCGAGCACCTTTTTCGCGATTTTACCGGGCGCCGTATCTCCAGGCGTCTCCCAATCGTCCCTTTGGCGTCGCTTCACCGGTGCGCCTGGATCGATCCATCCGACCCGCGCCGAAGCGAACGAGTCCACGGTCGTCGTTTATGCACCCCATGCTTCGGTTGTGGATCGGGTTTGCGCGTTACAGATGTGATTTCGCGATCTCGCAGGTACTATGTTGGCAGGAATCTCCATGTAGGGACCTGACCGTGACAGCCGGCATGTGACCCAGGGAGACAATACATGGGCAGAGTCTCCTTCCAGCTTTTTGGCCGCTTTAGCGCGATGTATGACGATCTTCCCCTGGAAGGTCTCCAAAACACCAAAGCCCAGGAGCTCGTCAGCTACCTGCTTCTGGGTGCGCGTCATGGGTACCACCGCGAAATGCTCGCCGACGTGCTCTGGAGTCACATGCCGACCTCACAGCCGCGTAAATACCTGCGCCAGTCGTTGTGGCAGGTGCAAAACGCGCTTCGCCCGACGGAAGGACAGGGAAGCGGCGGCGTCCTCATCGTCGAGCCGGACTGGATCCGCCTGAACGCCAACGCGGATGTGTGGGCGGACGTAACCGAATTCGCCTCGGCGATGACCATGGTCCAGGAGGTTCCAGGCAAGGATCTAACCCCGGAGCATGCCGGAATCGCACGATCCGCGATCGAACTCTATACCGGCGATCTTCTCGAAGGGTGGTATCAGGACTGGTGCCTGGAAGAACGTCAGCGCATGCGAACCAACTACATGATTCTGCTGGAAAAACTGATGGACTACTGTGAGGCCCATCGACTCTATGAACGCGGAATCGACTACGGCCTTCGCATTCTGCGGATTGACCGCTCGCATGAGCGCACGCATCGAAACCTGATGCGAATGCACCACCTCATGGGCGACCGCACCGCGGCATTTCGCCAGTACCAGCGCTGCCAGAGTGCGCTACTCGAAGACTTCGGCATTCGCCCGAGCAAGGATACCGAGGAGCTCCTCTCTCGCGTCACGGAACCCGCTCCCCAGCCACTGGATGTCATCGAGGATTCGGTATCCCAGGACATCACGGCGCAGCTTTCCAGCCTGCGGGAAAAGCTGTGGCAGGCCCAGACACTTCTTGGCGAACTCGATCACCTCGTCCAGCACCATATCTCGGATACCACCTCGCCGATCAATCACGGCGGCGGCATGCCCCAATCCACGATTCATGGCGAGTCCGGGAGTTCATGATCTTATCGCCAGCCTGGCATGTATAATGTCGCACTCAGAACGGAAAACGAAGACGTAACTTGGAGCTTGGCGTGGTCCGGTAGCTTGTCATCGAAGAATCGCGGCATCCTTACGCGACGGAAGGTGGAAACAATGGAACCAGTAAGCCTTATCGTCACGGCGCTGGCGGCGGGAGCCGCCGCCGCAGCCAAACCAGTGGCGACCGATGCCTTGCGGGCCGCTTATGACGCCCTCAAGCGGATACTTCAGGATCGCTACGACGCTGCTCGCGAGAGTGTCGAACATCTTGAGAAAGCCCCTGACAAGGAGGCGCGTCAAGATGGCGTCGGCCAGGAACTCACCGCCCTGGGAGCGACCACCGACGCGGAACTCGTGACGAGCGCGAGAGACCTGATGGATGCGATCGTGTCGGACGATCCTGAAGTGGCACGCTCGTTCGGCCTCCACCTCGTGGACTTTCGAGCCGGGGAACTGAATGTGCGAGACATTGAGGTGTCCGCGGGTGAAGGCCCTGTCACGGGCGTGAAGGTGGAAGGCGCGGATATCGACGGCGCCGCCACGTTCGATGGAATCAGGGTTACCGGAGGGCAACCCCACCCAAAACGGCAGGGGAAGTAGCGCCCGCCAATGGAACGACGGCCACTCCCAGCGTGATTGGTGTGGAAGTCCGGGATTCCTCCATTGGTCAGCTAACCGCCGAAGTGTACAGCCCACAGGGCGATATCTACTTCGGTGATGGATCCCGATCTCCCGCCAACTTCGTGAGGATGTTCCCTGTCAGGTCCGGCGCCATTGTCAAAGACTTTGTCGGACGCGAACGAGTGTTTGACGAACTGGGATTATTCCGCCGCCAGCATCCATTCGGGTTCTTTGAAATCGTGGCCGATGGAGGTCTTGGCAAGACGGCCCTCGCCGCGGAAATCTCCCGGCGCTACGACGCCATTTCATTCTTCGCGGATGTGAGCACAGGGGTTCGTGAAGCACGGCAGTTCCTCACCCACATGGCCAGTGAGCTAATTCTCCGGTACAACCTGAAGTACACCCAGCTTCCTCCGCGGGCGGGCGAAGACTCGACATTCCTGAGTGAGGTCATGGCGCGCGCCGCCGCCAGCACCGGGAACCGGCCAGTGTGGCTGGTTGTGGATGGGCTCGACGAAGCGGAGAAACCGCATCCCCGGGCGAACCCGCTGTTGATCCCGACCTATCCCCCACATGGCGTCTATGTCGTCATTACGAGGCGCCCAACGACTGACAGGCTTATCACCGCGCCCAATACTCCACACCACATCCTGCGAATCGAGCACGACTCACTGGAACAGACCTCGGATGTCAGCGCGTTTCTGTGGCACGCGTCAAGGAACAGCATCATCCAAGACAAGCTGGCCCGCGCGAACCCTCCGGTGCCCGCCGATGTTTTCGTCAGCAGGTTGAGTGAAGCCAGTCTTGGAAATTTCCGGTTTGTTGAATATGTGCTGGATGACCTCGCCGCCGCGGAGCCTGATGCGTCGCTGCGACTGGAGTCATTGCCAAGAGGCCTGGAAGAGTACTATGCCCGCCTCTGGAACGACGCGCGGGAAGAACTCACGGACGATATCGACACATGGAAGCGGCTCCACAGACCCGTCATCGAGCGACTGGCGGTCGCGGCCGAGCCGGTCACCGTCAAATGGCTCGCCGATCAACTGGGCCTTGATCCAGACGAGATAGACCTTGGCGCGCTCCGGCTGTGGAAACGCGTGCTTCGCCGCGTCCCACGAGATGGCATGGACGACGTGTGGCATGTCGAGCACCGCTCCTTTACCGACTTCCTCGAAACCCGTGTTGATCTCCCGTCGACGCACAGGGCCATAGCCGAGTGGTATATCGACCAGTTTGCGGGTCAGTGGAAGAACTGTGACGAGTACGGCCTGCGACACGCGCTCATCCACATGGTTGAGTCAGCCGATCCATCTCTATCGCCCATCGAGTACCACGAGCTGGCGCGGCTAGCCCAGGCGCTTGCGCTCGATGAATCATTCCAGCGAGAGTACCTGACCCGGTTTGGTGACCCGACGGCGCTGGATCACGCGCTGATGCGCGTGCTTGAGATCATCAGCAGCGATGTACGGGCCGAGCCGCTTGACGCGGCACGCGTTGCCATCGAGGCGGTGACCCTTCGGCGCGAAATGGCGAGAGCCCAGCCAATCTTCGACCTTGCCCGGCGCGGCGAGGTCGAACGCGCGGAACGGCGTCTCGATCTCTTCTACCTGGAACTGGATTCGAACTGGTACAACGCGCTACTCCTCATCGTTGCGTGGTTGGCGGCCGATCATGACCCATCGAAGGCGCGGACGCTGCGCGACCGCGTGGCGAAGGAACATGGCGCGTACGGTTCCCTGAAGATCCTGCTGGAGCGAGTCAACTCCTCCCTTGACGGTACGTCGCTGCCCAGTGTTTCCCTGCCTTCACCGCCCTCAGCCGCCGAAGCCGAAGTGATGGTGGCCCGCCTCGGTTCCGCCGCTCTCGATATCTCGATGCTCTCCGGGGCGCAAATAGAGCTATTGAACAGGCAGAACCAGTCCGAGCCGATCGGCGACGACGGAGCGTTCCTGGCGGCGGAGAACGGCCCTGCGCTGGTTGCGTTCGCCGCCGCGGATCCGCCGGCTGGCGGGAAGCTTCTGGCGAGATACGTGGCGCTTCACTCTTCGTATGGCTATGCGCAGTATCGCAAGGGATCGCTGTGGGAGCTCCTCGCCTCGGTGCTTCGGCACCCCAACCAGGAGTGGATCCGGCAATGGGTCACCGCCCTGGGAGAGTCGGCCCTCTCCCCCAACCGGGGCGGCTTCCACGGCGCGCTCGAATATGCGGTTCGCGCCATGCAGGTAGCGGCTGGCGTCCCAGGAGCATCCGGCGACCTTGAAATGGCGCGTGCCGAAGCGCTCAGCGAGGCACGTTGGCTGTTTCCGGCGGAATCGGATGTCCAGGCCAGGGGAGATACCTGGGGATTGACCCGGAGAAGGCTTGCCGCCTTGGCGGAGGCCTATTCACGCCTTCCAGACAAACTTCTCGAGACCGGCGAATTGATGAGGCTCGCTGTCCAGTTGCCGTTCGGTTACGCCGGGTTCAACGCGTTGGCATGCCTGGCCATGACGGAGGCGATCGAGGTGGCGAATGGTGGGCACGAATTCCGCGAAAAGTCGCTGGCTGCCGCGCGGGAATCAGCGCACAACATCCAGGACCCAGTCTTTTGTGCCAGGACCACCGCTCGATTCAACGCATTGTCCGAACGCTGGTGGTCCAGTGAATTCGACGTGCTGGATACGTCCAGTCGCCTGCGTCAGGATCCCGGCGCGCCGGAGTTCGCCGCTCTACACATCGTGGGCGAGTCCTATCGGTATCGCCACCCTCTAACGTCGGTGCCTCTACCGAACCGAATGCGTGACCCAAACACTATTGCGGGACTATCCTGGGTGTACCAGCGGTCGGATGATGCCCTGATCCGGCTGAATCCCGAGCTTGGGTCAGATCCACATCGGCCACTCGATCCAGGCACACCAGTCAACATTCCGGATCCCGGCCTACCGGCGTTACTCGCGGCGAGGTTCGCGGCCCGCGCGCTAGCCGATCCGTCCCTGACCGATCAGGACCGGATCGCCGCGATCCGCCAGGTGCTGCCAACGGCGGTGAACAACCCTACCGCGCTGGACGTGGTGTTGGCGCGGCTGGTCCTCGCCGAGCACAAGCACGATCCGGCCATGCTGGATGCGCTTGCCCATCTTGCCGAAACGAATGCCCAGTCCGCCGCCGCCGCCGAACAGGGCCTCGCGGATACGGCGATGGGATTCCCTTCGTAGCGGTCTGTCAGGCCTCAATCGCAGGGGACAGCCTCCAGAGTTTGGAGCATGCGCCAACAGGCAGGGTGAACCTGTCTGTCGGCGCATGCTCTTGGTCCGGGCATCGGTAGTCGTGAACCGCCAATCGAACCGGATCGCGATTGCATCGCGGGCCGCCACCTCCGTCGGAGCAGCGGAGTCTCCAAGTAGACGTCACCGCCTCCGGCGCCAGCAAGGAGAAAGGCGACCCGCTCGGATCGCCTTTCTCCGTTGCCTGTATGCCTCATGGTGACTCCCCCGGGGCTCGAACCCGGAACCTGCG
>CAZSUN010000038.1:32560-33767 GCA_964610045.1 uncultured Sphaerobacteraceae bacterium | reverse complement strand
ACCAGGTCGTCTGGTATGGAGGACATCGTCTGGTCGGGCGGGTTTGGCGACTGCCGATCGGGGAGAGTGGGATCGAGATCGACCCAGGTGGGACCGTCCGACACCTGGATCCACATGTGCTGCTGCACTTCGGAATCGGGTATCGGCGCGCTCTCCATGATGCCGGGTAGCACGATGCCCGAAGCGGCAAGAGTACCGGCGAGGATTTCGCCTGACGTTGCCGCGAGTTCCCGCGTTCGCGCGACCGCCGCACGGGCCTGACTCACCAACGCGGAGACCGCATCGGCTGCGGCGGCAGGCGTTGCCTCGCCGTCACTCTGGCTGCCCAACTGGTCGGCGGCCGCGAGTTCGGCGGCCAGGGAGCGGCTCATCACCTCGTCCGCGGTAGCCGGCAGGAGCGAACCGAGCGTTGCGGCGGCATCCTCGTCGAGCCGACCGATCGCGTATCGCGCGGAGATCTGGGCGGCGTTCAGCAAGGCGCCGAGGAGCGTTGCCTGGTCCACGCTGTTGCCTGCCCGGGCCCAGAGGGTGCCGGTAGCGCCTCGAAGCGCCCCGGCATATGGCTCGTAGGCGATGTCGTCGCGCACGAACGCGAAGATTGCCGCCTGGTCGTAGTCGAGGCGGGCGGCGACATCGGCGATGGACTCCGGTCGAGGGGAACCGGGTTCTGGAAGGGAAGGCGCCGGTGGGGTCGAATCGATTTGCGTGAGGGCGGATGCTCCAAGAGCAGGCAGGGTTGCGCCGATAATCCCCATCCCGATGGCTTGTCGTCTCGACAGGACCTTGCCCACCACATGCACTCACTTCCCAGCATTCATCGTGTTGCGAACTCACGAGTGCATTGTGCATGGGCGGTAATCTGCTGGGCATCGGTGATTTCACGTAGTTCTGGAGACAGGATGGATCGCTAGAAGCAGTAGGCCATGGCGCCAGCGGCGGCAGTACTGGACACGACGGCGCCAGCAGCGGCGGCCCCGGCCAGGCTGCCGCGCAACCCCTTGAACACCGCCCGTGACATAAGGAACCCCCAGGCGACACCAATGCCGAGACAGATAAACGCTCGAGACTTCGATACCACCCAGGCAATGGCACGGGTGAGGAACGAGTACCCCGTCGCGTTGCCTCGCGCCAGGAACCATCGCCGCGGCAACCGCATCGAGGCTCCCGCGCTGCCGTCGGCCAGTTGGTCGCGGGTCGTGCCGGTGGC
>CAZSUN010000038.1:0-32460 GCA_964610045.1 uncultured Sphaerobacteraceae bacterium | reverse complement strand
CTGTCCGCCGGTTCGCCTCGGGTCTCCGGGTCCACGAGCATTTGCTCGGCGATGGCATCGAGGATGCCTGACAGCACGAGGGGATGCACGGCAGGGTCGGAGCCAGCCAGGGGCAGGGACGTGCGCTCGCGCCGGATCAGGTCCACATGCATGGCGGGTGTTTCCCCGTTGCCGATCTGGAATGCCGTGACGTTGGGACCGGAGGGGTACGACCAGTACCCGGATTCTCCCTCCAGATCCATGCCCAGATTGTCGCGGAACCCGGCCAGTACCGCTCCCACGGAGCCGAACGGGCCGAAAACCTGGTCGGACCCGTACCGCACGATTTCGTCGATGGGTGGAATGCGTCCGAGGGCCACCATGAGCATCGTCAGGCTGTCGAAAGCGGTTGGTGTGTCGGTGCCAATCGTGGTTGGCGTCAATTCGACTGGCGTGACCGCAGCGGCGTCGATGACCCCGGAGGCGCGGGCCTCGGGCGTGGCCCGGTCGAGCAGGGCACGCGAGATCGAAACCGGAGCCGCGTCGGGACTTTCGATCTCGGTGACGAGCCAGACCGCGACGGTTTCCCCATCCTGCACGCCTTCCGTCGCTCCACCGAGAGCGTCCGTGGCGTCCTCTCCCGCAACGGCGAACACGATGGGTGCGATGGGTTCTACGACGACATCGCCGGCGTAAATTGTTGGGTAGACGGTTTTCTGGCTTCCCAGGAGCACGTTGATCGTGTCGCCGACGGCGGCCAGTTCATCAGCGGAGGCCATGCTGAGGGAGATCGGGACATCGAGCGTTGCCGGGCTGGCGGCCAGGAGCGAGACCACCTCGCGCGGGCTGATGGTCCCGGCGCGCCACTCATCAGCCGTGATGACGAACCGTAGCCAGTGGTACCAGTCGTCGGGCACGATCGCGAAGGTCTCCGTCGCGATTGGGACGGTTGTTCCCTCCGGCAGCGAGGGGTCGAGATCGATCCAGGCCGGTCCGTCCGGTACCTGGACCCACAGGTGCCAGGACGCCTCCCGGTCCGGCAAGGTCGCCGGCGGCAGGGGCGGCAGTGATTCCCCCGCGCCATCGATGGTCTCCAGAATCGCATCGAGGGATATACCCATGGACTGCACGGCCCGGTCGTAGGCGCTCTCACTGGTGGCCTCGATCCGGCTGGTCAAGGCACTGGCGGCATCGTCGAGCGAAGCGGGGGTGGCGTCGAGGCTGTCCAGGTGCAGCGTGTGTTTCGCGCTGGCTTCCAGGGCAGCCACGTACCGGTTCGTCACCTCGTCCGCGGTGCCGGGAAGTGTCCCGAGCAGTGCATCAGCGGACGCTTGGTCGAGTGGACCAGAGGCGTAGCGTACCTCGATCTGCGCAGTCGCCAGGAGTTCGGCCAGCAGCACAGCCTGGTCGGCGCTGTTCCCGGCCCGGGCTCGTAATGTGCCCGCCGCGCCGCGCAGGACGCCGGAGTATGGCTCGTAGGCGATCTCATCCCGCACGAAGGCGACAATCGCTTCCTGATCGAACTCCAGCCGGGCGGCGACATCCGCCGGAGTCTCCGAGGGTGTTGGGGTCGGGCCGGCCGCGGGTACGGCTGGAGGGGTGCCATCGATGCTGACGCCCTGCGAACCGGCGGCGGGCGTCCAGGCAAGCCCGGTGGCGGTGATCGCTCCAGCAACGGCGAACCTGCGACGATCGAACCTGGAACCATAATGGCCGTTGGTAGGCATGGCTCACTCCTCATGGAATGGCGAGCGCACGCGCCGGGTGTGCTCGTCCTGCCCACGAGTGTAGGCGCCAACTGGCCAGGGTCCATACGTGATTTCACGCATTCCGCAAACACCGGAATGGCCTGGCATCACTGTGGAGCCAGGCCATCCAGTCGTCGCTTCGGGCGAGTGTGCTAGCTGTCGCCGATTGCCGAAATGATGTCGGCAGGCGTCAGCAGGAACAGGCTCGGCATGCCATTGACCTGGATTTCGTTGGTGATGGACGTGATCAAGGACTCGTCCACCAGGCTGGCATCGGCCTGGATGTCGACGAATGCGATCGTCTCCGCATCGATCACGTGGACTTCGAGGATCCGTACGATCGGCTCCTCGCCGGCGTTGTCGAGATAGACGGCGGCGACCCCTTGCTCGGTTGAGGTGCTGGTGACGACCGTGGTATCCGGCGAGAGGCCAAGGACATTGACGGCGTAGGAAGGTTGGGTGATGCCGTCAAGATAGGTGTCGGCATCGAAGGCGGGAATTGCCGCCTCGATGGTGATGTAGACCTGCACGCCATTCCCGGCGGTGTCCGTGAGATGGACTTCGTCGACCGAGTTCATCGGGAATGAGGGGAACGGGTCGTCGAGATTGGGATCTGGCTCCCACGTTTGGGTCCAGGTGACGGGAACCTGATGCTGTGGACTGAGGTAGTTACCCGGTCCGAGCAATCCGGATCCGCTATCGGCGGCCTGTGGCGACGCGACCGGGCTGGCTTCGGGTGTTCCTACCGGGCCGATGATTTCGATGGGCTCTTCCGTTGGCTCCTCGGTCACCGGTTCTTCGGTAGGCGGAATCTCCGTTGGCTCTTCGGTGGGCTCCTCCGTAGGTGCCTCCGTTGGCTCTTCGGTGGGAACTTCGGTGGGAACTTCGGTTGGTTCCTCCGTCGGCTCTTCCGTAGGTTCGGTGCTGGCATCGAGTGCTTCGACGATATCGTCGACATCGAAGACCGGGAAGATATCCTGATCCTCCACCTCGATATCGTCATCCACGCTTTCGAGGATGCGTTCATACTCATCGGAGTCGTACAGGTCCAATCCGACCCAGAAGGTGAAGTCCTCTTTGCCAGGATCGGTGTAGGTCATCCAGTAGACGACGTGCTCATCATTGGGGGCGGCTTCGCGGGCGACCACGGCGATGGCGTCGTCGGTGGAGTCCGCAAGGAGGAGTTCGGCGTCTTCGGAGAGGAAGAGCGCGTCGGTGAGGAATGACTCTTGCTGGACGACCTGGAGCAGGACTTCCGGGTCGAAGGCTTGTTCGGACGGGCTGAGGCCGAGGGAAAGCACCGAGGATTCCGATTCCGTGTCGACGAGGAAAACGATGTCCCCAAGGTCGGGATCGGAGGCGACGGAATTGTCGAAGTTGCCGCCGATGGCGTGTTCAACCAGCGGATCGGTGGCGTCTCCGACTTCCCACTCGTCGGTCCAGGTGATTTCTACATCGAACTGCGGGCTGACGTACTCGCCTTCCTCGACCAGGCCGGGGAATTCGTCGCTCTCCTTGGTGCCGAGGAAATCGCTTTGGTCTGGCTGGTCCTGGATGGCCAGGGCGGTGCCGGACAGCCCGATCGTCAAGGCCAGGACCACGACGATGCGGAAACAGGAGAGCCACAAGCGGGATGCGAGCATGGCAACGGCCTTTCACGTCGGAGACTGAATGCCAGCATGGCGCGCCAGCACCTTCAGATTGCCCAAACACCATACATCACGACTGATGTGGAGTGGTATATCGCGTGAGGCATCCGGATGGCGAACCGCCACTGGTGTTACCTCAATGCCCTTCGTCAAGCAGCGAGGGTTCCAGGGGAGTGGTCCGGAGCACGTCCAGGATCAATGGCAGGAGCTTGCCGCGGATCGATTCCAAGGCGCTGAAATCGAGGGTCAGTTCCGCCTCGATGCCTGCCGCCCAGTTGACCGAAACCGCGAACCCACCGTAGTGGATGCCGAGTTCCCGCGCCAGGATCGCTTCGGGCATGGCCGTCATGCCCACGACATCGGCGCCCAGCAGCCGGCTCATCCGGATTTCGGCGGCGGTTTCGAACCGCGGACCATTGAAGCAGATGTAGGTGCCGTTTGGCCGTATGGTCAGCCCATGCGCGGGCGCCGTGCGCACCAACGCTTCTCGCAGGGCAGGGCTGAAAGCCTTCGAGAACGGCGTGTGCTTCAGGCCGGTATCGCCGCCGTCGAAGAATGTCGACTCTCGGCCACTGGTGAAGTCGATCGCGTCGTCCACGGCCACCACCATACCAGGGGGGATATCGGCGGCGATGCCGCCAACCGCGAAAGTCGCGATCGCGCGGTCGACCCCGAGCAACTCCAGCGCCTTGATGTTCGCCCGGTAATTGATGCGGTGCGGGGGGATATCGTGGTCAACCCCGTGTCGCGAAAGGAACACGACGTCCGCCATCTCGCCGGCGCCGAGCCAGGCAAGCGCGATTCCGTAGGGTGTGTCGACGAGGGTTTCGGCGAAACCTGCCTCTGGCCGTTCCACGCCGGAGCCGCCAATGATGCCGAGCCGGGATGTCATGGGCTGTCCTGACTGCCTTGATCCAGGTAAAGGTTCGAGCGGCCATGCTACGCGATGATGCCGGACCTGAGGGCACGCGCGACGGCCGCCGACCGGGCATTGACCTCGAGTTTGGAGAGCAGGTTTGCAACGTGGCTCTGCACGGTGCGAACACCGATGTAGAGTTCGTCGGCGATTTCCCGGTCGGTCTTGCCGGCGGCGACGAGGGTCAGGACTTCGATTTCTCGTTCGGAAATCCCGAGCTCCTTGATCAGCGAAGAGACGGCCGCCCGCTGCGCCTGTCGTGGCGTAGCCGGGGCGGGTTCCGGGGCCTCGTTGAGGATGGCATTCGAAAGGTGCTTGACCTCGTCGAAGCTGAGCCCGCGGTCGACGTCCCAGATTGCCGCGAACGAATCGCCGAGTTCGGTCCGGAGGGTCTCGATCATGTCGTTGTAGGTGTCGCGATCGATCGGGGCGATGGGATGGTTGACTGCTTCACGCAGTCCATCGGCGGCGGCCAGCAGCGAGGCGGCGCGGGCGTAGTCACCCGTTCCGATCGCGACCTGCCCGATCCCTTCGAGGGCCTCTGCATACCCGCCGCGATCCCCGAGGACATCGTAGTGCTGGAGTGCCTGCTCCAGGTTTGGGATCGCGCGCGAATGGTCGTGTAACTGGGCGGCAATGCGACCGATATTGGTGGCAGACCACGCAACGCCGCGTTGGTCGCCGGCATTGGTGTACAGCACGCGCGCCTTTTCGTTCGCCTCGACCGCGTCCGTCAGCCGGCCGAGACTCCAGAGAAGGTTTCCGAGATTGGTCATCACAGCAGCGATGTTTCGCTGGTCACCGAGCGAGCGAAAGATGCGTTCCGCCTCCTGGTAATGCACGAAAGCGTCGGCCGACTCGTGCAGCGTGGCGGCGCAATCGCCCAGCCCCATGTGGGCAACCGCGCTCAGGCGACGGTCGTTGGTTTCGAGGGCAATCTCGAGGGCTTCGGCATGCAATCGCCGCGCTTCTTCGAGGTCTCGCTCCATGTTCGCGAGAATACCGGCGCCGTTCAGCGCAGTCGCTCGTAACGGAGTGCGGTCTTGCGCGCGAAGCAGGGTGCTTTCGATCCACTCCCGTCCTTCCCGCGTGTGGCCCCTGGTATACCCGAACCGCCACAGACCGGTGGCGAGACGCAGCGCGAGTTCCGGCGGTTCATGTTCCATGCTCCAGGCGAACGCGACCTGGAGATCAGGATGGAGGATCGAGAGCCGGTCCAGCCAGGCAACCTGGTTTGGACCAATCAGTTCGGGTCCGGCTGCTTCCGCAATCTCGATCATGTAGAGCGCATGCTGTTGGTCGAGCGCCTCGCGCTCGCCGGATCGGTCGAGTTGCTCCAGCCCAAACTCCCGCAGCACCTGGAGCATGTTGAACCGGGGCCATTCGGAATCGGCGTCGACCTGGCGGACGAGACTCTTGTCGACCAGCGACGCGACGAGATCCAGGATTTCCAGGTCGCCGGACGGGCCAGGCTCGATGGCTGGCACCACTCTCACGGCATCGGCGAGCGTCCAGGCGCTTGAAAAGATTGCCAGCCGACGAAACACGGCCTGCTCGTTTTCGTCGAGGAGGTCGTAGCTCCAACTGATGGCATTGCGCATGGTTCGCAGGCGGTCGGGCACGTCGAGCGGTCCGTCGTCCAGCAACGGCAGCCGGTGCTGCAGCCGTTGAGCCAGCATCCGGGGAGGCAGGATGACGATCCGGGCAGCGGCGAGTTCGATCGCGAGTGGCAGGCCGTCGAGCAGGCGGCAGATGGTCAATATGTCGCGCGCGTTGTCATCCGTGATCTGGAAGTCGCTGCGCGCAGCGGTGGCTCGCTTTACAAAGAGCTGGACGGCGTCGGCCTGCAGGAGTGTCCGCACCAGGCCAGCGCCGCTGGCCAGCGGCGGAATGACCGGAACGGTCATTGGCGGGACCGGGTAGACATGTTCGCCGTAGACCGACAGCACCGAGCGGCTGGTGACCAGGATGGTCAGCTCCGCATTGGCCATCAGCAGGTCCGTCAGCATGAGCGCCGCGTCGGCGACATGCTCGAAGTTGTCGACCACGAGGAGGATGTTCCGGCCCCGAATGGTGGCGTTGATCGTTTCCATCAGCGGTACGGCGGTGCTGTGCCGGACATTCAACGCCGCGGCGATTGTTGGCAGGACCTGGTCCGAGCGAGATATCGGGGAGAGGTCGACGAAGGCCACGCCATCGCGGAACGAATCGCGGAGGGACTCGGACACGCTGAGGGCAAGACGGGTCTTGCCGACGCCGCCTGGACCGGTCAGGACGAGCAGGCGGACTTCCGGATTGCGGAGCACATCACTGACGGCGAGCCGCTCGTTGCGGCGTCCAACCATTGGCGCCAGGGTGGTCGGTACGAGTCCGTGGAATTCCGCGTGGGAGTCGCTTCCCGCTGCGTCCCCCGTTCGCGTTACGTCGGACAACGCGCTTGTGGATTGCATCGGAGAATCCTGCCCTCATGACCGTGCGCCAGCCATTGATGCACGCGGAGGTGTGCGTGCATCAATGGTAAACGAACGGGCGGCAAGAAGGGCGCCGTTGTCCTGCCAGCAGGTGGCAGAATCCGGATTCTGCGGGAACTACATGCCGAGCGCGAGTGGCGGTAGGGCGGTCAGGATGGGGGGATCGGTGTGCAGGAGCGGCCGCATGGAGATCGTGCGATGGCGAAGGCCCGAGCGCGGGACCACGATGACCGGATCAGGATCGGCGCCGACGAGGAGCCGGTCCGTGGGCAGCAAGTGATCCATCGGATTCAGGCTGTCCGGATACATCGCCGCAAGCAGCCGGTAGGAACCGGGAGGAATCCCGTACAGCGAGATCGGACCGGGACCGATCCGGTGGGATCCCGAGACCGGAGCGCTTTGCGGAATTGCGGCCGGGAACAATCCGACGTAGAGGTGCCCGCTCATGGGGACCGGCGTCTCGACGACGGCGTTGAGCGTGGCGCCGATGCGGCCGGCCGGACCTTGGCCGCGGCACTGGAAGTTGCCCAGGCGCGGCTCGAGCCGGTGGGGCAGGTTTCGGAGATCGACCGGGCTGACGCCCACGAGGTGCTTGAACCTGGCGGAAAACGTGCCGAGGCTGGAGAAACCGACCTCGAAGCAGATATCCGTAATCGAAGCGTCGGTTTCCAGGATCAGATGCTTCGCCCGTTCGAAGCGGAGGGCTGCCAGGAATTCACCTGGCGGGATGCCGATCGCCTGACGGAAGAGTCGGGCAAAATGGTAGGGGCTGTAATTGGCGATTTCGGCGAAGTCGTCGAGGGTGTGAGAGACATCGAGGTTGGACCGCATGTGCGCGATCACCGAGTCGACCGCCGCCTGTTGATCGATCCGCGCGCCCGATGGAGCCGGATGGTCGATCATGGTGATATCCGAAGAAGCAAGTACCATTTGGACGTTTCCTGACTGTATGGAAAGGTACAGCGTCGACGATGGCCTGCGAATGACACTGTACGTACTCTAGCACAGATGTTCGATTTTGTCACGTAGTCAACATGCGCGATCCACGAACGGCCCGTGTCAAACCAACTCAGGGTGATTCCCGGTAGTGGTAAATCGCGTGTCTCCGCCACCACCGGCACATACGGCGGTACAGCCCTTTGCGGTGAGCTTGATCGGTGTTCGGACATTGGTAGGGACAGCCCAGGCGCAGCGCCGTGTGGCTGTCCTGTTTTCGCAATCAACTTCCCTGCAAAACGCTGTGGTGGTGGAGCCGGTATCATCTGGCTGGGAAGGCGTATTCACATGGGCCGGCCACCACCGGCATCGCCAGGGTGGCCGGCCCATGCACAGGCGGGGAATGGAGGCCCTCAGGATTCCGGTTCAGCGATTCGGGGGTTCAGCGGCGTTCCCCTGCGTTCCAGGAACATGATGGTGGTCGCAATCACGGCGATCGGGATCGTCAGTGCGTAGAGCACGCTGCTCACAGCATTGGCATACCCAACCTGGGCGCCTCCCAGAGCCATCAGAGCGAAACCGACCACGAATCCCGGAATCACGGCGAGGAAGTCGAACAACGCAATCGCGACCAGCGTCTTCCACCAGCGCCCTCGGACCAGGCGGGCGCTCTCTTCCAGACAGTCATAGCTGTTGGTGTCGTCGTCGAAGATCAACGCTTGGGCGAAGAATTGCCAGCGGATCAGGAGCCAGACCGCGATCGGAATGCCGATGACGATAAGCACGGGGATCGCCACGAACGCGCCGATGATGAGTGCTGCCAGGATGATTGCAGGAACTCGCCTGAGTGAGAGCCTGACTGCCCTGCTGAGTGTCGGTTCCTCGTCGTCCTTGACGTCTTTCACGACCTGGATCACTGCCGGCGCCATGAACAGCAGCATCACCAACTGCTGAAAGCCGCCGACCAGCAACACGACGACCAGTCGAGCGCCGTCGGTATCGTCAAACCAGTCAACCATCGAGCGCAATGGTTGGTGATGGGCAAGCCAGAGCTGGATCGCGTTGAACAGGAATCCCAAAGGTATGGCGACCAAACCGATCGCCGCAAGTACCCGCCATTGCCGGGCGTACAACTGCCTGGCCTGGACCCAGAGATATCTCGCCTTGCGGAACGCCAGCCAGAAAAGGGCCACCACGGCGGCGATGATGGGAATGGCCAGCCACGGGTACAGCACGGTCGAGATCAGCAAGCGGGATCCGGCGTGGGTCAGCGAGCAGAACGTGTCTGCCATGGTTGGGCCGAACGAGAAGCCCGAGGGAACCACAATGCTGAAGGTGCGCCAATCGTCGGTGGCGGTCCACGGATCCAGCCACCGCGCGTTCATGTTCGGGCCGGTCGGGCCGTTGAACATGCTCGGCATGCGCTGGCCCCAACGACCTTCCCACAACAGCCAGGCGAATTCACCGTTCGGATCGGGATCATTGGGAACGACCACCACCTCGGTGGCAATCCGGGTCGATGGTGGTGAGGAGTAATCGCAACCGAACCCGGAGCCCTGTTCACCCCAGGCGAGGTAGAGGTTGTTACTGTAGAAGGTCGCGTGGGCGCCCGCTGCCGGGTAAACGATCGGGTGTGTTTCGCCTTCGAGTTCGATCTTGGAGTCGCCCCAGGTGGCGATCTCGCCGCCGCCATGCTGGGCGTACCCGGTCCGCGACGGCTCGACTGCCAGGGCAGCCTCGACACTGTCGACATCGTCCCAGAAGATGACGATGCCTTCCCAGTCTCCCTCGTGGGTATTGTTCCAGTCGTTGTAGTAGTAGAAGTACCAGTACTGAAGCGCCAACCGGCTGTTTTCGGCATCGAACACGACCCGGGCATAGATCGTCGGCTCCGCGCCGAGTTCTGCCATCCGGGCGCGCTCGTCCTGCTCGTAGACGCATCCGGGCTGGAGCGGATCTCCCGGCCAGTCCAGATAGGTGTCCGGACCGTAGGTCGCCAGTTCGACGGCGTCGACCCCGGTTGCCAGGATCTCGTCCGTTTGCCGGTCTCGCAGGATCACCTGCGGGTTGTCGAGGACGACCTCGACCGGGACCGGAAGGTACGGCTCGCCGCCCGAAGGAACGGGCGCGCAATCCTTGGTCTGGGTTCGGAGGTAGGTGATCGGGGCGTAGCGATCGGCGAGTTGCTGTTCGGGGGAGGCCTGTGGAGTCTCCTGGGCAGCACTGGAAGGGACCACGGGTATCCCGAACAGGAAGAGGACTGCAAAGATGCTGATTGCTCGGGTGGCCACTCTCGTCACGGAATTTCCTTCTTGTGACTGGCGAACGCCGCCCTGGGATCGCCCCGGATGCTGCCATGTGCGGGTGCAAAGGGGGATACGGACGAGCCGTACCCCCCTTTCCGAATGTCCGTGCGATATCTAGGCGCCGAAGACGTCCTTGAGTTTCGCCTCTTCCTCGGCCGAGAGATTACTGGCAATCAACTCGTACGGGGGAAGCGTCTTGAAGGCTTCAGCGACCCGGTCGACCACGGCATTCTGGGTCAACAGGAAGACAGCCGACGTGCCCTCGGTCACCTGGTCACGCGTCTGCTTGATGAAATCGTCGCTGATGCCGATGTCAGCCATCGATCCGGCCAGCGCCCCAAAGGCAGCGCCGATGGCAGCGCCCAGGAACGGCACGAAGAAGATGAGGCCGAACAACATGCCCCAGAACGCGCCACCCAGCGCGCCCGCGCCGGCAGTGCTGGTCTGCTGGCCCGTCTTCGGCTTCTTCGCTCCGACCGGCCAGGTGACGACCGCCGAATCGAGAACCTGAATGATGTTCTGCTTCTGCAGCCCATCGAGTATGCCGAGCGCCTGATTGGCGCCTTCCGGCGTGGAGAACTTGACCACCGACAGGGTAGCCATGGAAATCCCTCCCAGGGAATTGCCCGACCCACAGCGACGTCGCCTGCGGGTGCACGCGCATACATGCGAACCGAGTGTAGTTCCACCGGCTACCGCGCGAAAAGGGCATCGAGTCAAGGCTGCGCGGACAATGACCATCGCAGACGCGGCCGAGTGGCGTCCTGGGACCGCGGATTCCTACACACCAATCGATGTATGACGGATGATACCCTTGACACATGCGGACGTAGCCGTAGCCACGGCGCCAGACAAAGGACCGTACACCATGTACAGGCGAGTCGTTGTTCCGCTCGATGGATCCGACAGTTCCCTGCGGGCGCTCACGCCGGCCAGGGAGTACGCGCAGGCCCACAACGTGCCACTCAGGTTGGTGCGGGCCGTCGATCCTCCCCTCATCAATCAGGTCAGCACCTACGGCACCCGTCCGGTGTACCTGGGCGCCGACACGGCGTATCAGGAAGGAGATAAAGAAGCCCACGAGTACATCAACCGTCTGGTCGATCACCTGCGCGCCGACGGCTACGATGCCAGTGGCGTGGTGGTCTGGGGACGGGCGGCCTCGGCCGTTGCTGACACCTTTTCCCCGGGCGACCTGGTGGTCATGAGTTCCCATGGCCACACCGGCGCGAAACGTTGGTTCGTGGGCAGTGTTGCCGAAGACATCCTGAAACGTACCTCGAATACCGTCCTTCTCGTGCGGGACGACACGTGACTCACCGTTGGTGACATGGATGACGCGCGTATCCACGCCAGTCGTCGCCCGGATGAACGCGATCGACCTGCAGCGTACTTTCCACGGCGACTATCTGCCTGAATCACCGCCATATACGATGGTGCATCGTCCCCGGCTGCTGAACCTGATCCAGCAGCCATACCAGGCTTCGGTGACCATCGTCATTGCGGGCGCCGGGTACGGAAAAACCACCCTCGCAATCGATTGGGCGGCTCACGCTGCGGGTACCGTCCGCTGGTTGCGGCTTCGCCGGGAAGACAACGATCCAGTGCACTTCGGCTGGCGACTGGCCCAGGCAACCGAGCCAGTCGCCCGGGATAACGTTGCCCCCTGGCCGGAGCGCCGCTCCGTTCGAACCCGTGACGTTGCCCTGGCGGCCGTTCCGTCAATCGCCACGGCAGATGGGCCGCTCACCCTCGTGATGGACACGGTGGACATCCTTACGAGCCCAGCCGCGATCGGGTTGCTTAACGAGACGATCGCGGCAGCGCCTACCGGAGTGCACTACATCCTGCTGGCGCGCCAACCGCTCCCACTCAGGCTGGGACGGCTTCGGTCCCAGGGGCAGGTGCGGGAGATCGACGCCGCGCAACTTGCGTTCACGCTCGATGAAGCGCGGAGCGCGATGTGCCATCAGTTGGCCATCAGCCCCGACGAATCACGGGTCGAGCAACTCTGGCGACGCGTTGAAGGTTGGGCGGCCGGGCTCCATCTGGGCGGGATGGCGATGCAACGGGCCGACGCTTCGGGTGGCACGGATGCCGAAGAGCGCGCGTTTCGCCAGTTCCTCGATGAGTTCGTTCAGCAGGAGATCATCGCCTGGCTACCGGAGGACGAGCGTCGCTTCCTGCTGCGGGTCGCGTCGTTCCAGGTGGTCCCGCCTGGTCTTGCAAGGGCGATCGACGGGTACTCCGCCGAAGATGTGTTGTGTCGAGTCGCGGCAGGGTTTCCGTTCGCTGTCACAGTGGCGGAGCCCGAAGGCGCAATCCGCCTCCACGGCTCGGTGCGCGAATCCCTCGAACGTATCGCCAGCCGCGACCTGCCTGCCGTGGATCTGGACCAGGTCAGGATGCGGGCCGCGTGCTGGTATCAGGAGTCCGGCAGAACGGACATCGCGGCCGGGATTGCGGTTGCCGCCGGGGATGGCGCCTGGGTGGATACGCCCGTGCTCGCGCGCGTCGCCCACCTGGCAGACCGGAGCAGACTGGAGGAGCTCCTCGATCTCGTCGGCGCGATTCCACCGGCGGTGCTGGCCCGGCATCCGGAAATCGGGAAGCGCGCGTTGGTGGCCAGACTGGCGATCGGAAGAACTCAGGGACTCCTTGCCGAGGACCTCGAAGCGGTCATGCGTCAGGTGTTTGCCGGCGCAAACGATGACGATGCCGGCCGCCCGGAGCTCTGCCGGGGAATGCTCCAGTATTGGCAAGGAAACGAACAGAATGCCATCGTTCACCTTGATGCTGCCTTCTCGTTGCTGGACGAGCGTGAGCGGCTGGTCGATCGTATGTACGCTGCGTCATTTCGGGGAATTCTGGCGTTTCGATCCGGCCAGGACGAAGTCAGCCGGCAGTGGTTCGCGCGGGCGCAGGTAATGGCGACCCACTTGCCAATCGACGAGCAGTGGGCCTGGCGGGTGATTGCGGTGGGTCGCGCCAACAGTCATGCACTGCGGGGCGATCTGACCGCCGCAGTTGCCCAACTTCATCATGTCCTCGCTGAACTGCCTGCGACCCAGTCGAATCTGATCTGCCAGGTACGTTGTCGCCTTGTGTCGCTGGAGATCGAGCGGGGAGCCTTGCTGACGGCCCGTGAGCATCTTGATGCCATCGATGCCCTCCTGTTCGACGGGCCGAATCCGTGGCGGCACTGGGCGGGAATTGCCCGCGTCCAGTACGCCACCGCGAGTGGCGATCTCGATACCGCCCAACAGCTGGCGGGCATCGCTGCAAAGTCGACGCGCCGGCAGCAGGAGAATGATCAGTTGGTGTTGCACCTTGCCAGGGTGTGGCTGATGCGACGGGCGTTTCCGTTGGTCGAGAGCTGGCTGGCGGACGTGGAGCAGACTCACGTCCCCTGGGTCAGGGTGTTTGGAGATGTGAACCATCGGGAACTGGAAATCGACCTGGCGCTTGCACGGGGAGATTTTGCTCATGCTGCACAGCTGGCGGAGAGCATGACCAACGAGGCGGCCGAGATGCTGAGATGGGCCGAGTACGTTCGGTTCGCGAGCCGGCACGCCGTCAGCCTCCACGAGCTTGGCCGCCGCCGGGCGGCCACCAGGGTGTTCGATCTCGCACTGGATCGCGGGATTTCCGGTGGGTTCGTGCGATCACTTTCGGTGCCTGGTGCAGATGTGGTGTCGCTCTTTCCTGATGCCTTCGACTCGACACCAGAACGCCGGATGATGCGTCGATCGCTGCTGGCGATGGCGGGAACGCCGGTGCAAGGCGACGGGAGCACCTTGACGACGCGAGAGGTTGAGGTACTTGCCCTGGTGGCAGCGGGATGCAGCAACCAGGACATCGCCGCGCGCATGTTCATTTCTCGAAACACGGTCCGCAATCACCTGGTTCACCTTTGCCGCAGGCTAGGCGTCCACTCTCGTTCCGCAGCCGTGGCGCGGGCGCGGGAACTCGGTTTCATCGAATAGCCTGCCATCACTGACGCCCGTGCATCGTGCGAGACAAGGCGAAACCCCGTCCGACCGGACCATTTACGCCCGGATTGAATCAGTACCGACCCTTGTTGAGCGGTGAATAGTCACTTTGTACCATGCATTAAATGCATGGGCCGTGAAGAATTGTGCAACCATGGTGCGCGGTGACTCGGAGTGCCCACGGTCACACACGCCGTGGACGTTGACGGATTGTCCCGGAGTTGCCCGGGACATACCGGTGCGGGCGGTGGCACACCGGAGTATCATCGAAGTCCGGAACGATGGACATTCGTGGGTGGGGGGATTGGGATGTCGAGTCAGGCCGCAGCACAAGAGAACGGCGATGCAGGAAAGAGATCATTCTCCGACAGGATGCTTGATGGAATAGAGCGAGTAGGCAACAAGGTGCCGCACCCGGTACTGATGTTCCTGTACCTGATCGGATTCATCATCATCCTGTCCCAGGTTCTCGCCTGGTTCGATGTTTCGGTGACAGAATTCATCGCGGAGCCGGTGCCCATTGAGGTTCAGCAAACCTTCTACGAGGACACCACCCAGACCCAACTGGATGTGAGTGGAGCGGAAGCGCAGACCGACGATCCGGAGTTCCAGATCGTTGAGCGCACGATCCCGATCGTCACACTGCTCGACATCAAAGGCATCAGGTTCCTCTTTACATCGTTCGTCACCAACTTTCAGAACTTTGGCGTTATCGGTGTCACATTCATCGCGATGATGGGCGCTGGTGCGGCTGAAGGCGCGGGCCTGATGGGAGCCCTGATCCGAAAACTCGTCGCTTCGGCTCCCAGTTCGCTGATTGCGTTCCTGATCATCTTTGTGGGTGCGCTCTCGAGTGTCGCCTCGGATGCCGGATACCTAATCCTGATCCCGCTGGCGGCAACCGCCTTCCTGGCGCTGGGCAGGCATCCGATCGCCGGTATGGCGGCAGGGTTTGCCGGGGTTGCCGCGACATTTGCGGTCAACATCATTCCGCAGCCGATTGACGCGATGATGACCGAGGTGGCCAACGAGGTCATCGTCCAGGCCGGTGGTGAGCCGATCACCGTTGTAGCCAACTACTACTTCAGCGTCGTTTCGCTGATCGTGCTCTGCATCGTGGCGACATTCATCACCCAGCGGATGATCGAGCCTCGCCTCGGGAAGTTCGATCCGTCGGAAGGCAATGAAAGCGGCGCGGTTGAGGAACTCACAGCCGAGGAGCAGGCGGCCGAGGCGAAGGGGCTGCGTTACGCCCTGTACGGCACGATCGCTGTTCTGGCGATCGTCCTGCTGGCCACCGTGCCGTCTGGTGCTCCCCTCCGCGACCCGGATTCTGGCGCGATCATCGGCACAACCCCATTCATGGACAGCCTGCTGTTCATCATCGCGATGTTCTTCCTGGTTGCAGGGACCTGCTACGGCATCGGCGCCGGGACCGTGAAGAGCGCCAACGATGTGATCGGGTTCATCACCAAGACGTTCAACAGCCTGGGCGGCCTCATCTTCATGCTGTTGATGATTGCCCAGTTCATCGCCTACTTCAACTACACTCACATGCCGCAAGTTGCCGCCGTGGCGATGGCGGACCTGCTCGAGCGAGCCAACATCGCAGCCCTGCCGCTCCTCATCGGATTTGTCATCGTCATCATCCTGCTCGACTTCATCATCCCGGGCGTGATCCCCAAGTGGGCCATTTTCGCACCGGTGTTCATCCCGATCTTCATGCGGCTGGATGTCGCTCCGCAGACCCTGCTGGCGGCCTACCGGATCGGCGACTCTCCGGTCAACACCCTCACCCCGTTGATGGTCTATTTCCCATTCATCGTGACGATCGCCCAGCGGTACAAGCGCGACGCCGGAATCGGTACCGTGATCTCCTTGATGATCCCGTACGCCGGCATCATGGCGGTGGTCTGGGTCATCCTGTTCGCGATCTGGTTCCTGCTCGGAATTCCTCTGGGCCCCGGCTACCCGGTGAGCTAGCGTCGATTGGCCGGATGGCATGATCTCCAGGAGGTCATGCCCCCGGTAACGATACGACTGCCAGCGCTCCCAAGTGAAAGCCGTGGCATGAGCGACCAGAACATTACGCTGATCATCCTCGCAGTTTCGGTAGTGGTATTCGTCTGGAACTACCTGCCGGTTGGCATTGTTGCGCTGGGCGTGTCGCTATCGCTCTGGGCTACCGGCGTGATCTCGGTCGAGCAGATGACCGAGGGGTTCGGCACCCCAACGGTCGTGCTGATTGCCGCCCTGTTCGTGGTTGCCGAAGCGTTGGATGCCGCCGGGATCACTACCTGGGCCGGGCAACTGGTCGTCAGGCTTTCCGGCGACAGCGAGACCCGCTTCTCGGTCACGATTCTCGTCGTGGTCGCCCTGCTCGCTGCCGTGATCACCACTACCGGCGCGGTCGCCGCACTCTACCCGATGGTGGTGGTGCTGGCGGTACGGCTGGGGCGGTCGCCATCGAAATACCTGATGCCCATCGCCTTCGCCGGACATGCCGGCTCCATGCTGGTTCTCACGGGTTCGGCCGTGACCCTGCTGATTTCCGAGGCTTCGTTTGACGCTGGCGGCGACCGGTTTGGATTCCTGGAACTCGCGCTGGTGGGCATTCCGCTGCTCGTTGGCACCGTCCTCGTGGTGGTCCTGCTTGGTGACCGGCTTCTGCCTGCACGCGAAGCCCGGACGTTCGCTCGCGATCTGGGAGCGTTGCCCGATACCCTCCGCCGGGACTATATCCACGAGGAAACGCTGGCCCGGCTGGAGGTGTTGGCGACTTCGTCCTTGATCGGTCAGCGGATCGGCATGATCAAGTTGCCGGCCTATCTTGATGTTCATGTCCTCAGCCTGCAGAACCGGCAGGCCAGACCGCTTGATGAGGACGTCATCGAAGCTGGAAACGTCATCGTGGTTCGGGGAAGTCTGGAAGGGATCGGCGGGCTCGCGTACGGCCAGGGACTCAAGATCGTCCAGGGAGCCGGCGACCAGCCCGTTGCCTGCGGCCTTGTGAGCCGCGATTTTGGTGTTGCCGAAGTGATCCTGACACCCCGGTCCTCCTATATCGGGGAAAAGGTCTTCCCAGGCATGGTGACGGACAGTGGCCAGCTGGTGGTCCTGTCCGTGCAGCGACACGGCGAGGAACTCGGCGTGAACGAAGTCATCCTCAAAGCGGGCGACGCCATGCTGCTGCAAGGGAGCTGGGACGCGTTGGACCAGTACACGGTCGATCCGAACGTGATGGTGGTGGACACTCCCGACTCAATACGCCGGCAAACCGTCCCCCTGGGTCCAAAGGCCGTGCCCGCTCTCCTGATCCTGGCGGGCATGGTCGTTCTGCTGGTGAGTGGGATCATGCCTGCCATGGTTGCCTGTCTCCTGGCAGCGATGGCGATGGTGCTGCTCCGGGTCGTCACCGTCGACCAGGCGCACCGCTCGATGCAATGGACGACGCTGATCCTCGTTGCCGGCATGATCCCGCTGTCGACCGCCATTTCGGAAAGTGGCGCCGCCGAATACCTGGCCGGCGGCATCCTCGACCTGATCGGTGGCAGGAGTCCCTACCTGATCCTTGCCGGTCTGTTCCTGATCACCGCGGTGCTTGGCCAAATGATCAGCAACACTGCCACCGCGTTGGTGGTGATCCCGATCGCCGTCTCGGTCGCCGCTGAATCGGACATCTCCGTGACGGCGCTGCTGATGTGCATTGCTGTTGCCGCTTCAGCAGCGCTCCTGACACCGGTTGCCACTCCCGCCAATGTCATCGTGATGGAGCCTGCCGGATACCGTTTCGGCGATTACTGGAAGCTTGGTCTCGTGGTACTCGCCGTGTATTTCGTGGTGGGGGTCTTTCTCGTACCCGTGTTCTGGCCGCTCTAGGTGGAGACTCCGGCGATGGGACCACCGTACGAAGACGATGAGCCGGACGGGTTCGTTTCGACCGGCGTGTTGCCCACCCCGGACGATGTGCAGCGCATGGTCTCGACCGCCTGGGAACGTTTTCGCGCGAACCGCGATGGCGAACTCTCCCAGGTGTACCCGGCGCTGGCCCGTGTCTCGCCCGACCAGTTCGGAGTCGCACTCACCGGGACCAGTGGCCGCATCCACGAAGCCGGTGACACCGGGGTTCCCTTTCCCATTATGAGTGTGTCCAAGCCGTTCGTGTTTGCGCTCGTGTGCCAGGCTATCGGGCCGCGGGAGGCGCGGGCGAAGCTCGGTGCCAATGCAACGGGCCGGGCGTTCAACTCCCTTGCCGCCATCGAGGAATCTCCCGATGGGCGCACCAATCCAATGGTCAACCCCGGCGCCATCATGACTACCGGGCTGGCGTCCGGCGCGACGCCGGACGAACAGTGGGATGCCATTCACCGGGGACTTTCCGCCTTTGCCGGCCGGGAGCTCACGCTGGACGGGGACATCCTTGGATCGGCCCTGGACACCAACTACCGGAATCGTGGCGCCGCCTGGATGCTCCATGGACTCGGACACCTGCCGGGTGATCCGCTGGTCGCGGTCGATCTCTATACCCGCCAGTGCTCGCTCGCCGTCACCGCTCGCGATCTGGCCACGATGGGGGCAACGCTCGCCGATGGCGGCGTCAACCCGGTCACCGGAGAGCGGGTTGTCGACCCTCTGGTCTGTCACTACACCCTGGCGGTGATGGCGACGGCCGGACTGTATGAAACCTCTGGCGACTGGCTCTACGAAATCGGTCTGCCCGGGAAAAGCGGGATTGGCGGCGGCATCGTCACCGTGTCGCCCGGCAAAGGTGGGCTCGGCACGTTTGCTCCGTTGCTGGATGGAGCGGGGAACAGCGTCAAGGGGCAGTTGGCAGCCCGCTACCTCTCGCGCTCCCTCGGAATGGACCTGTTCGTGTCTCGCGCGGAGACGTAGAATCGTGAGGTCATTCTGCCTGTGTTTCGATCAGGGTGGCTCCGCTCGGTCCGACGCCAACGATCGGTTCACGCGGGCCCGGGCCGATCGGCGCCAACGTGGGAGAAGCTCGTTGCGATCCTGGTTCGCAACCGCGAAGGCGCCGGGTACTGGATGCTCGAAATGTTGATCGTGTCTCGCGTGGGGTGAGGCATGTCTGTAAAGAAGGCAACGTCAATGGATATTCTGCTCGGCCTCTTCCTGCTGGTCGTTGGACTGGCAATCACGACCATGGGAGTCCAGATCTTCTTCGCGATCCTGCCGATGCTGGGGTTTATCTTCGGGTTCTTCCTGGGAGCATCGGCGATCGATTCACTTTGGGGCGGGAACTTCCTGAGTACCCTGACGGGCTGGATCGTGGGTATCGGGATAGGCATCGTTTTCGCCTTCATCTCCTGGTTCTGGTGGTACGCCGGCGTCCTGCTCTCGGCGGGCGTTCTCGGCGCATTGACCGGTACCGGATTCGCCCGGTTGTTCGAGATCGACACCGAGTGGATCCTCTTCATCTTCGGCCTGATCGGTTTCATCGCCTTCATCGCCGTGGCCTACCTGCTCAACGCTCCCATCTACCTGCTCATCCTCAGTACCGGCATGTCTGGCGCGACGATCCTGGTGACCGGATTGCTGCTCATCCTCAATCGGGTGGATCACGAGGAACTTGGATACGGCACGGCGGTCGGGATCATCAACGAGTCGTGGTGGTGGATGTTGGTGACCTTTGTCGCTGCCGTGATCGGCATCTCGATCCAGTTGCTGATGAAGTCAACGGTCACCCTCCCGATCGATCGGTGGGAGCCGGCGGGAACAGGACAGGCGTAGGTTCGAACGGTTGTGTTCGCTGTGTTCAGTGCGGAGGAGTGATCGATGGAAGGAATCAAGACAACGGCGCTGGAGAAGGGTCTTCCGTGGGGCCGCGATGTCAAATGGCCCGTGGTCGCGGCAGAGGCTGCGTTCCTGATCGTCGTCGGCATCTACATGCTGGTTGACAGCGACGGAGCTGCTGACATCGTCCTGCAATTGATTGGCGTTGTCCTGCTGGTCACCAGCCTCATGCTCGGGTTCGCTGCCTACCGGAGCCCTGAGGCCGGTCTGGGGTTTTTCGACGCATTTCGGGCTGGCATCGGCGCCACCTGTGGCGCAATTGCAACTGCCAGCTGGTGGTCCGAGTACATCCAGGACAGCGCAGTGCGCGACATCCTCGGCTGGGGCCTGGTCATCTACAGCCTGCTCCACGGCGTTGGGCTCGTTTTGGTGCGAGGCCGGTCCGGCTTGCGCCTGAGCACGGTGATCATCGTGGCCTTCACGCTCGTCCTCGGCATCATCCTCCTGACCGGCAACGGCGACAACGCCTCGGACCGGATCACTGCCCTCGGGATTACGCTCCTCATCTTTGGTGCGCTTCTCGCTGCCCTCGCGTACTACATCTATTCGAAGGTGGGCAACGAAGTCTCCCCCCCGGATGCTCCCGCAGCCCCGGCGGCACCTTGAGCGGTCGATGCGGGACACCATCGTTGTCCCGCTCGCAGGTTGACCCGGATCGGTTGGGCGTCCAGGCAGTGGAGGGAGTGACATGACGTCGTCATCGGAGGCCCGCGCCTACTCGCGGGAACATGGGACAACCTACGTCGAGCAGTTGCTTGACATGCTTCGCATTCCGAGCCTGAGCGGCGATCCCGCCCACGCGGGTGATGTCCGCCGGATGGCGGAGTGGCTTGCTTCCCACATGCAATCGCTCGGCCTCGACCAGGTCGCGGTGATGGAGACCGCCGGCCACCCGGTTGTGTACGGCGAGTGGATGGGCGCCGGGCCGGATGCGCCGACCGTACTCGTTTACGGGCATTACGATGTCGTACCCGCCTCGCTGGAGGACGGTTGGGATACCGAACCGTTCGAGCCGGTGATTCAGGACGGCAGGATCTACGCCCGTGGCGCAACCGACGACAAGGGTCAACTGTTCATTCACGTCAAGGCGCTGGAAGCCTACCTCAGGACGTCCGGCGCGGCGCCTGCCAACGTGAAGTTCCTGATCGAGGGCGAGGAGGAGGTCTCGTCACCGAACCTCGCACCGTTCATCGAGTCCCATCTCGATCTGCTCAAGGCCGACGTCTGCATCATCAGCGATTCCTCGATGCGCATCATCGAGGAGCCGGCGATCACCCATTCGTTGCGTGGCATGACCTACATCGAGATCCATGTCGATGGTCCCCGTGAGGACCTGCACAGTGGGTTCTACGGTGGGGCCGTCCACAACCCGGCGGTTGCGCTGGTGCAAATCCTGAACTCGCTCTACAACCCGGACGGGACGATTGCCGCCGCCGGGTTCTACGATGATGTCGTTCCGCTGACCGACGAGGAGCGGGCGATGATCGCAAAAACCGATCTCTCCGACCAGCAACTCAAGGACGCCACCGGCGCTCCTGCCGTGTGGGGAGACGAGCGGTACACGATTCGCGAGCGCGTCTCGGCTCGTCCCACCCTCGACATCAACGGGATGTGGAGCGGATATTCTGGACCCGGCCCGAAGACGATTATTCCAGCCCGCGCTGGCGCGAAGCTCAGTTCCCGCCTGGTTGGCAATCAGGATCCGAACCGGATTTACGACGTGCTCAAGGCGCATGTCGAATCTGTCACCCCGCCGACGGTCAACGTCGAGGTATCGCTGCTGACGATCGGGCGGCCCGCACTCATTCCGTTCACGTTGCCGGAAATGCAGGCTGCTGCCCGCGCCTACGAGAAGGGCTGGGGCTACGAGCCGGTCTTCGTTCGCGGAGGCGGCAGCATCCCGGTGGTGGCGGATATCGCCGCCATGATGAACATTCCGGTCGTAATGATGGGCTACGGGCTCGACAGTGACGGGCTCCACGCGCCGAACGAGCACTACAGCATCGAAATGTTCGAGCGCGGGATCGAGACCGCCATCGTGTACCTTGAAGAACTGGCCTCGATCTAGTCCAGACACCTGGTGGAGGTTGCGCTTGTCTTGACCCAGGACATGGGCCAAGACAGGATCTCCCATTGCCAGGTGGTCGCCCACTGTATGTCATTCCGAGCTTGCGAGGAATCTTCCCGGACCTCTGGACTGCGGTTGATGTCAACGGGCCGGCACGGAGTCGGCTCCGATCACGCTCCATCAATTCCGGAACGCCGGACAACCATTTGCCCTAGCCAGCCACCAGGTGAGACCAACCATGACCAGCTCCCCATCGTTCGCGGCGGCCCTCGAAGACCGCCTTGTCCGCTACGTCCAAATCGATACCACGAGCGATCAGACCTCGGCGTCATCGCCAAGCACCGCCATCCAATACGACCTGCTCAACCTGCTGGTTGAGGAACTGAACGGAATCGGCGCTTCGGACGTCGTCCTGACATCCTATGGCGCGATCACCGCCACCATTCCGGCAACGGTGGAAGGCGATATCCCGACCATCGCTTTCCTGGCACATGTCGACACCGCGCCGGGATTCAGCGGGACTGGCGTCAAGCCGGTCGTTCACCGGAAGTACGACGGTGGGGCGATCACCTTCCCGGACGATCCGGATCTCGTGCTGTCGCCGGAAGAGAGTCCGTACCTGTCGAGCAAGATCGGCGAGGATGTCATCACCGCCAGCGGCGCCACGATCCTTGGGGCTGACGACAAGGCCGGGGTCGCGATTGTCATGGAACTGGCCCGGCACCTGCTGGAGAATCGGGACATCCCGCACGGTCCGCTCCGGATCGGGTTCACCCCCGACGAGGAGATCGGACGCGGCGTACACCCTGATTTCCCGCGCGACCTGGGAGCCGACTTCGGTTACACC
The DNA here is from genome assembly GCA_964610045.1 of uncultured Sphaerobacteraceae bacterium. Classification (GTDB taxonomy): domain Bacteria; phylum Chloroflexota; class Chloroflexia; order Thermomicrobiales; family UBA6265; genus JACCYX01. The sequence goes on along the minus strand of CAZSUN010000038.1, from coordinate 9,734 downwards.
CTCGACGGCGGTCCGCTGGGGGAGATCGTTTACGAGACGTTCTCGGCCGACCGCGCCGATGTGGAGATCACCGGCGTCTCGATTCACACGGGCCAGGCGAAGGGCGTGCTGGTGAATGCCTTGCACCTGGCAGCCAAGATCATTGCGACCTTGCCCAATGCCTCGCTGACGCCGGAAACAACCGAGGATCGCGAGGGGTTCATTCACGTGTACCTGATGCAGGGGACATCGGACGCCGTGTCGATGAGCTTCATCCTGCGCGATTTCGAACTGGATGGCTTGAAGGCACAGGGCGACCTGATCCAGCAGGTCTGCGCGACCGTCCAGGCAACCGAGCCGCGCGCGACGATCACCTGCAGCATCACGCCACAGTACCGCAACATGCGGTATTGGCTGGAAAAGGACATGCGGCCGGTCGAGCTGGCGCGCGAAGCGTGCCGCAAGGTTGGCGTCGAACCCTTCTCCACGCCGACGCGGGGCGGCACCGACGGCTCGCGCCTGACCGAGCTGGGCGTGCCGACCCCAAACCTGTTCACCGGCATGCAGCAGATTCACGGCCCGCTTGAGTACAACACTGTCCAGGACATGGTGAAGGCCACCGAATTGTGCGTCGAATTGGCGCAACTGTGGGCCACGCAGGGCTGACCCGGCGTTCGGGCAACACTCCGGCTCAACCGGCAGGGCGGACCAATAGTCCGCCCTGCGCCGTTCATACCACCCGATTCCGCAGGACGCCGAGTCCCGACGCTTGCAATTCGATCAGGTCGCCACGCTTGAGCGATTCCCCGCGTTCGGCCAGCGATCCGTTGCCGACCGTGCCAGTGCCGAAGACCTCGCCCGCGACCAGGGCTTCCGATATCGACGCATGGGCGATCATGTCCTCGAACTTCCAGTGCATGGTCGCGGTCGAGTCGTCGCAGTTGACTTCGCCGTTGAGGCGGCTGGTCATGCGGATGTCGTAGGGGTCGGGAATCTCGTCGATGGTGACGAGATACGGCCCGAAGACGTGCGCGTTGTGGAAATCCTTGCCTTTGGCGGGGCCGAGCCCGACCGACATCTCGCGGGCCTGGATCACGCGCTCACTGAAGTCGTTGTAAATCATGAACCCGAAGACGTGGCTCATGGCCTGCTCAGGCGGGATATCCTTGCCGCCCTTGCCGATCACCATCGCCAGTTCGAACTCGTAGTCGAGTGCGTCGGCCCAATCCGGGATCGGCACATCCTGGCCGTCCGTCCCCACGCTACCGGCATTGCCCTTGTAGTACACCGGCAGGTTGTACCACTCGGCTGGGATGTCGCGGCCAAGCCGGGGATAAATATTCTTCAAGTGGGTTTCGAACGACATAAAGTCGCGAATCAATCGAGGACGAGGCAATGGAGACAGCAGGGTAACGGTGACGGGGTCGTGCACGATTCGAGCGCTCCCGGTCACCGGTTCCGGAGTATTGCTCGCCCAGGAAATTGCCTGGCGCGCTGCGTCGAGAACGACCTCGCCGCCTTCGATGAAGGCAACCATGTCGGACGGGAATACTGCGCCGGCGATCCGGTCGGCGGCGGCGGGCGCTGCCCCGGACGATGCCAGGAAGGACGCGTAGGCCGCCCGTAGATCGATGAACGCGCCAGCATCGTTGACCGCGCCGATGCGGACCGCGGGTCCGATCACGGTTGAGACTTCGAAGGACACCAGTTTCACGGGCTGCCTGCTTCCTGTGGCGAAATGCGTGCTGGCCGCCTTCAAGGCGGCCAGGCGACGGCGAGTTGGTTGTGGAGCGACGGCTACTCGACGGCGAGGGTATAGAGCGCCCGCTCACGCTTTTCGAGCAACGGGATAATCGTGCCTTCGATGATTTCCTGGAAGTGCGCTGTTGTGCGGTGAGCGGCCAGCGCATCCTCGTCGACATAGTGCTCGTACAGCAGGAAGTTGTCGGCATTGTCCTGCGCGCGACTGGCCTGGTAGAATGCGCACCCCGGCTCGTTGGCTTTGACGAGCGGCGCCATTCGTTTGAGGTTGGCTTCGATCTCGTCACCGGTGCCGGGCTTCCCGAAGTAATAGGCCGCCAAAACAATCATCGCGTTCCGTTCCTCTCGTCTGTCGAGACCGGCCCACGCCGGTCCGCTCGAATCGCTGATCGATACCACACACATTCCCCACACAAGAGTGTGGGGGAATTCAGCCGGTTATTCCTCGATGATGGCGACGGCGCGGACGGGCGAGCCGGTCGTGTTGACCCACTTCACCGGGAACACCGAGAGCTTGAACCCGAAGGGTTTCGGGATGGCGTCGAGATTGGTCAGGTTTTCAAGGTGATACCACTCGCGCTCCATCATCACCCGGTGCGCTTCCCAGAATTGTTTGCGCTCAAACATGGCCCACACCGGCGGATCGAAGGTGATGGCGTCGATGCCCATCATGACGATGCCCTGGTCGAGCAGCCAGTGAACGGCGGGGGCGGTCAGGCCAGGATGATCGGTCAGGTACCGCTGCTCATCCTGGTACGAGCCTGCGCCGGTCATGAAGAGCACGATGTCGAGCGGTTTGAGGGTGTAGTCGATTTTCGTGAGGGCATCCTGTACTTCCTCGACCGCAATGCCGTCGCCGGGGCTCTTGTGCCGGAAATCGAGCACGACCCCATCGCCATAGCAGTATTCGAGAGGGATGCCTTCCGGTCCTGGGGAATTGTCTCGCATGTGCCGGAGCGAGTCCATGTGGGTTCCGACGTGGTCACTCAGTTCGACCCGATAGGTGGCGGTCAACCAGTTTACGCCGTATTCGGTAGCGCCAATTGCCTCGGCGTATCCCGACCAGGACTGGTCCATGACCAGGGTAGGCTGGACGATTTTGGGGAAGGTGACCATCCCGTTGTCGACGGGCATGCTCAGGTCGATCAGTTTCGTTGACATGCGGGACCCTCCAGAGACACGAGAAGCTTGCCGGCCAAAGGTAGTCCCGATTTTACGTAATCAGCATGCCGCCGTCGACGTAGAGCGATTGGCCGGTCACATAGCTGGAATCGTCACTGGCCATGAACACGACGGCCGGGCCCATTTCGTTCGGTTGGGCAGCCCGCCCGAGCGGGATGTTTTGTAGCACGACCGGCAGGATTTCCTCGTTCTTCATCACCCACGATGTCATGTCGGTATCGAACAAACCCGGATGCAGGCAGTTGACCCGGATCCCGTGCGGGGCGAGTTCGACCGCCATGTTGGTGGTCAGCGCCTCGATCCCACGCTTGGTTGGTGCATAGTGGGTGCGCCCCGGAAAGACCATACCGGCCTGGATCGACCCGATGTTGACGATCGTGCCCTTGCGGCCGTTCGCCACCATGTCGCGGGCGACGACCTGGCCGACCGTCCACGGACCCTTGAGGTTGATTGCGGTGACGCGTTCCCATTCGGCGTCGTCGAGTTCAAGGTAGGGCACGATCGACTCGACTCCGGCATTGTTCACCAGCACATCGATCGGCCCGAGTTGCTCGGTGACGGTCTTGACCATGGCCTCAACCTGAGCCCGGTTGGAGACATCGGCCTGGACCGTGATCGCTTTCCTGCCCATATCCCGGATTGCCTGGGCCACTTCCTCGGCCTTCTCCGGGCTGCTGGTGTAGTTGACCGCCACGTTCGCCCCTTCGGCGGCGACGGTTTCCGCGATTCCACGGCCGATTCCACGGCTGGCGCCGGTGACGAGCACGGTCTTGTCTTGCAGTCGTCCCATATCTACCTCCCGGATGAACTTGAGCGATCCGCTTCCATTTGTTCCAGTTCTCGCACCACGCGGTCTCCAAGCACCATGACATGGTCCCGGATCGCGTGATCCGCCGCCTCCGCATCGCGTGCCCTCAGGGCGTCGATGATCGGCCGGTGGCGCTCCGCCAGTTCGAGCAGGTTCCGGTTCCTGAGCCGAATGACCGTCATCATGGTCCAGTTCAGTGGACTGATGCCCTGCCACGTCCGGAGCAGCAACTGGTGTCCAGAACATTCGAGGATGAACTCGTGAAACCTGGTATCGAGTTCGGTGAGCAGGTCGGGATCGTTCGCCGCTCCCGCGTCGATCATCCCGGCAATGAGCCCGTCGAGCGTGGCCAGGTCATCATCGGTCATGCGCTCGATCGCGAGCGCGACGCCCATCGCTTCCAGGTGGGCTCGCAGGGTGTACATCTCTCCGGCGTCCCGCGCCTCGATCCGCCGGACCGACGATCCGCGATTGGGGTAGGAAACGACCAGCCCCATTTGTTCGAGTTCGCGCAACGCTTCACGCACGGGGGTCTGACTGATGCCGAGTTCGCGTGCAAGCCGGGATTCCACGATGCGGTCGCCTGGCTGCAGGGTCCCGTCGAAAATGAGGTCGCGCAAGTGGTTCCGGACATCGTGGCGAAGCGCAGGGCTGACCTGAAATGACGTGGCACGCGGAACTGCGGCATTCTTCGCCATATCGTGATCCATCGATAATCGCTAATGACAATTGCCGAGAGAATAGTAGGAGCGGGTGATGCTGTCAACAGATTGTATGCATTTCGGGAGACCGGATTGTCTGATCGAACCACACTGGCCGCATATCCCGGTGCCGTTGACAATCCCGAGCACGAGACTAGGATGCCATCAATTATCGATGATCGTCGTTGGGAGGCAACCGTGGTCGCTCCTGTCTATCGCGCCGCTGTCATTGGTTGCGGGGTCATGTCCCGCGATCACACCCACGCCCATACCAGTTCTGATCGGGTTGATCTGGTTGCCGGTGCGGACGTCTTCGCGGCGGCGCGCGACCGGTTCCAGGCCGAGTTCGATGTGCCGGCCATGTACGAGGACGCCAGGGCGATGCTGGATGCAGAGAAGCCGGACATCGTCAGCATCTGCACCTGGCCACCAACCCACCGCGAACTCACCGAACTCGCCTTCGCGAAGGGGGTGAAGGCGGTCTGGTGCGAAAAGCCCATGGCGATGACGCTCGACGACTGCGACGTCATGCTCGCCGCGGCCCGGCAGGCCGGGGGTGTGCTCGTCATCAATCACCAGCGCCGGTATGTGACCTGCTACAACCAGGCGCTCCAGATAATCGACAACGGGGCCATCGGCGACCTGGTGCAGATCTCGGGGTATTGCGCAGGCGACATCCTCACTGATGGCACGCACCTGATCGACATGGCCCGATACCTGAACCACGACAGCCCGGTGACGCGGGTGTTCGGCGCCATCGACATGACGTCCATGGGCGATCTCAATCCGGATATCCCGGGAGCGATTGCCTTCAACCAGTCGCGCATGCGGTACGGGCATCATGTCGAGACCAGTTCCATGGCGATCCTGCAATTCGAGAACGGCGTACGCGCCCACCTCGAAATGGGCCGCATCTCGCGCGGCGGCTATCAGCGCTTTCGCATCGACGGCACCGACGGCTGGATCCAGCTGAGCGGCGATCAGGAGTGGAACGATGGTTCGCGGGTCAAGGTATTCCGGAACGATGGCACGTCCGAGAAACTGCCGCCATCCACCTACGAAGGGATGATGGAAGGCACGCTCGACGGAATCATCGCGACCATCGAGACAGGAGTACCCCATCGCATGAGTGGCAAATCCGGACGCGCCTGCATCGAGATCGCCAACGCGATCTTCGCCTCGGCGCGACAGCGGATGGTGGTATCCCTGCCGTTGGATGCCGGGGGCGCCATCCTGGAAGAGATGCTCGCTGTCGGTGAAGTCCCCCTCAACTGATGGTGATTGCGCATGCGCCTTGGTTTCGTCTCGCCGGAGTTCGCCAATCAGGCCCGTCGCCGCGGGTTGCAATCGTCTGGCCGGCCCCGGCCCAACACGAACGGTCGCCCACCGCAGTTCTTCCCGCGCCGCGACGTTCCTCCGGTCGACCACACCGATCCGCTGGGGTGGTTCATCCCTCGCAGCCGCGAGTTGGGGTTTGATGCGATCGAAGGATCGATCGAACCGTACGTGGGCGATGCCCGGGCGCTGGACCGGATCGGCAACCTGCTGGCGATCCACGACATCGCGATCGCCGGTGACTGGTTCGACGAGTTCCAACGCCCGGTGCGACCGTTTGCGGAGTTCACCGCGTACGTCGATGCGGCGGTCTCACTGGGTGTGAAGGCGATCGGCATCGGCGGCATGCCGTTCTCGATCAACCGGTTCAGTGACGACCCTTCGCTGGACCGCGCGATGGCGATGTACCGCGAGAACCTGGTCCCGAAAGTGGAGTACGCGGAACGGGTTGGGGTGAGGCTGGCGATCGAGAACCACGCCGACTACCGGGTGAAGGACCTGATGGAATATGTGGTGCGGCCGATCAACTCCCCGGCGTTGGGGATCAAGCTCGACACCGGCAACGCCCCGCTGGTGATCGAGGATGCGGTGGATGCTGCCGATGCCTGTGCCGAGGTCTGCTACGCCACCCACTTCAAGGACATGTTCGTCTCGCCGGTCACACCGGACGGCGGCAGGATCGTGGGCGCACCGCTCGGTCGTGGCCACTGCCGGTTGGCTCAGGTGGCGGCCATCCTGGCCAGCCGCTCGCCGTTCACCGGCGACCTGATCCTGGCGATCGAGATCGGGTGGATCGCACCCAACGAGGACTACTTCGAGTGGCTGGCGGAGTCGGTCGCCTGGTGCCGGACGACGCTCGCGCCACTTCTGGAGCCATTTCCCGCGCTGGTGCAGGGTGGAAGCTGAAATCCATCGACGGATTTCGTTGACATCCCCATCGCACGCGATACGATGCTATCAATTATCGATGATTTGATTCCGGAGGGTGACAGATGGGGAACCAGACGTACCGGGCAGCCGTGATCGGATGCGGCAAGATCTCTCGCGGGCACGCGAACGCCTACCAGGTGAGCGATCGTGTCGAGTTGGTTGCGGGTGCCGATGTGTTCGAAGGCGCGCGCAACGGGTTTGCGGAACAGTACGGTCTTTCCGCGATGTATGCCGATGCCGGAGAGATGCTCGATGCCGAGAAGCCGGATATCGTCAGCGTCTGTACCTGGCCGCCGATGCATGCCGATCTCGTCGAACTGGCGTTCTCGAAGGGCGTGAAGGCGGTCTGGTGCGAGAAGCCGATGTCGGTCTCGCTGGAAGACGCCAACCGCATGGTCGGGGCCGCCGATGCCGCTGGTGGCCTGCTGGTCATCAACCACCAGCGCTGCTACGGGCCATCGTACAACCAGGCGCTGGATCTGATCCGGGACGGTGCAATTGGCGACCTCGTCCAGATCACCGGAATCTGTGCCGGCGATGCCTTGACCGACGGCACCCACCTGATCGACATGACCCGTTACCTGAATGGCGACAATCCCGTAGCCGCGGTATTCGGCGCGATCGACATGACCCCGATGGGCGATGTCAACCCGGACGGGATGGGGACGGTCGAATTCAACCAGAGCCGCACCCGCTACGGGCACCATGTCGAGACCAGCTCGATGGCGATCCTGCTGTTCGAGAACGGTGTCCGTGCCCATCTTGAAATGGGGCGGGCTTCGCGTGGCGGCTACCAGCGATTCCTCATCGACGGCACGGATGGCCGGATCGAGGTCAGCGGTGACCAGGCCTGGCCGGATGGTTCGCGGGTCAAGGTGCGTCGTGCCGACGGCCCGAAGGAGACCCTGCAGTCTCCCGATCCGGCCAATGACATGGAAGGCGTCCTCGTCGACATCGTCGCCCACATCGAGACCGGCAAGGCGCACCGGCTCAATGGCGCGTCGGCCCGCGAGGACCTGAAGATCATCAATGCCATTTACACCTCGGCCCGAAACCGGATGATCGTTCGTGCTCCCTTCGCCACGGAAGGCGCTCCCCTGGAAGAGATGATCGCGTCAGGCGAGATCCAGCCGAACTAGCCACAGCGCCGCCGGTTGCGGTGGTGGGGAGTCCGACGATGAAACTTGGGTTTGCGGCTTTCGAGTTCGTCAATCACGCGAATCGGAAGCACTTCTATTCAACAGGTATGCCTCTGGCGTCCACCGCCGGGCGACCGATCAAGTTCTACGAACGCCGCGAGCAGCCACGGATCGACAACGACGACCTGCTCGGCTGGTTCATCCCGCGCTGCCGCGAAATGGGGTTCGATGCGATCGAGGGCAACCTCGCGCCATACCTCGACAGCCCCGCCGACCTGGTCCGCATCGGCAACCTGTTGGCCGAGCACAGCATCACCATGGCCGCCGACTGGGGCGACGACTTCTCGAATCCGACCAAAACGCCCGAAGAGCACCGCAGATTCTTCACGGTGGCAAAGGACCTCGGGGTCAAGGCGGTCGGTCTCGGGGGCATGCCGTTCTCGATCAATCGGTTCACCGACGATCCTTCGCCCGAGCAGCAGTACGAGATGATTCGGAACTGCCTCGCGCCGATGGTCGAAATCGCGGAAGACCTCGGCCTCAAGCTGGGGTTCGAGAACCACGCCGACTACCGGGTGAAGGACCTGATGGAATATGTGGTGCGGCCGATCAACTCCCCGGCGTTGGGGATCAAGCTCGACACCGGCAACGCCCCGCTGGTGATCGAGGATGCGGTGGATGCTGCCGATGCCTGTGCCGAGGTCTGCTACGCCACCCACTTCAAGGACATGTTCGTCTCGCCGGTCACACCGGACGGCGGCAGGATCGTGGGCGCACCGCTCGGTCGTGGCCACTGCCGGTTGGCTCAGGTGGCGGCCATCCTGGCCAGCCGCTCGCCGTTCACCGGCGACCTGATCCTGGCGATCGAGATCGGGTGGATCGCACCCAACGAGGACTACTTCGAGTGGCTGGCGGAGTCGGTGGCGTGGTGCCGGACGGCACTCGTTGACTACCTCGACCCGTTCGAGCCGAACGCCTAAACCGTACGGCGTGCCCTGTGTGGCCCACCGCGGCGACGCCACGGAACGATCTCCGGGTACGGGGGAGACACTTTCATGAAAATCGGACACACCGGAATCACTTGGGGTATCCCCGGCGATGTCGAACAGGCCTACCGCGACACTGCCGAACTCGGCTACCTCAGTTTCGAGACCTTCGCCTTCATCATCATTGACTGGAACAAGAAGGACGGTGGCTACAAGGCCCTCGTCGAGCGCTACGGCATCCCGACCAGTGCGGCCTACTGTTACAAGGAATGGGTTGATCCTTCGAAGACCGCCCAGGATGTGGAGGAGGCGAAGCGGGAGGCCGACGCCGCCCGCGCCATCGGCGCCAACGCCCTGGTTGTGCAAGGCGGTTCGCGGCCGGAGGGCGGCATCTCCGCCGATGCCATGGAGCGGTTGGCGGACGCGCTCAACCAGGTTGGCGAGTATTGCAACTCGATCGGCCTGATTGCGTCGTTGCATCCCCACACCGGCACCGCGATCGAGACCCGCCAGGACATCGACGACATCATGCGCCTGTCGGATCCCGCCTTGCTCGGGTTCGCCCCGGATACCGGCCAGATCGCCAAGGGCGGCAGCGACATCGTCGAGGTGCTGACCACGTACCAGCAGCGGATCAACCACGTTCACCTGAAGGACTGGAACGGGATTGCCGATCGCGATGCCAACGGCGAACGGGTCGATGAATCCGGGTACGTGAACTACGAGCCGATCGGGGCGGGCATCCTGCCTATGCCGGAGATTCTCCGGATCATCGATGGCGCGCCAGGTGATTTCTGGGTGAATGTCGAACTCGACGGAACCGACCGGGCGCCGCGCTCGCCGCGCGCCGCGGCGGAGATGAGCCGCGTTTACCTCGGCGAGCTCCTCGGCGACAAGGTCGCCTGGACTCGCT
>CAZSUN010000037.1:0-34333 GCA_964610045.1 uncultured Sphaerobacteraceae bacterium | reverse complement strand
ACCGACAGGACATCGCCGGTGCGGACAGCCAGCGACACGCGCTCCAGTTCGTCCGGAGGCGTGATCAAGGGCATCAGGCCGTAGACCGACGTGACGAGGATGGTGCGAGCTTTCGTCTTGCCTCGCAGTTCGCCAAGCAGTTGCACCCGCCGAACGCTGGCATCGAGATCGACCGGGAGTTGCTCGTAGGGAAGCGCATCTGGCGATGCCCATTGCGCGACGGCCGTATCGGGCGGCATGAACTCGGCGATCGCATCGGTGAGGTAATCCGCCCGCTCGCGGCGCGTTGTGACCACCAGCACGGGACCATCTTCCTGGGTGGCGATTGCAGCGATGATGGCTGGTGTCGCCGCGTCCGGGAAGTCGATGAGAGCCGGGGAGCCGCCATTCCTGGACTGTTGTATCGCCTCTGCAATTGCGGGATGACGGGCAAAGTCCGCGGTGAGATGTGCGAGGTTCATGCGTCTGGCGCCCCTGGTGTTCGACGTGCGGCACAACACGAAACGCCGGCACAGGAGGTTCCTCCCGTCCGTCTCGACCGCTGGCCCATCATACAACGCCGCAAGCGACGGCACCATCCATTGGTGGTAGGATCGACTTAGGAATAGATTCGACCCGTATCCGGAGCCTCCATGGCCGAAACCCTGCAACAACCTTCAGCACTGACGCTTGAGGACAAACTCGATTCCCTGCGCGTGATCCTCCGCTCATTCGGATCGGTGGTCGTTGCCTACTCCGGTGGCGTGGACAGCACCCTCCTGTTACGGGTCGCGCACGAGGAGTTGGGCGACAGGTGCGTCGCCGCCAGTGGGCTCAGTGAAACCTACGCACCTGAGGAGATGGCCGAGGCAAAGCAGATCGCCAACGACCTGGGCGTGGAATACGTCCTGCTCCAGACGATGGAGTTGACCGATTCCCGGTACGCCGACAACACCCATCAGCGGTGCTTCTTCTGCAAGCAGGAACTCTATGGGCGCCTGACTGAATTTGCCCGGGAACGCGGCCTGGCGGTCGTCGTCGACGGCTCGAATGCCGACGATCTCGACGATTTCCGGCCGGGACTTCGGGCGGCACGTGACCTCGGCGTACGATCGCCGCTCCAGGAAGTCGCGCTGACGAAAGACGAGATCCGCGAACTCTCGCGGGCGTTCGGACTCCCGACTGCAGAGAAACCGGCCGTCGCCTGCCTGTCGTCGAGGTTCGCGTACGGCGATCCGATCACCGTCGAGAAGCTCCAGCAGGTCGCGAGGGCCGAATCCGGCATTCGCGCCCTTGGATTTCGTGGGTTTCGTCTGCGGCACCACGGCCAGGTCGCCCGCCTCGAGTTCCCGGAACACGACCTCGAAGCCGCATTCCGGGAACGGTCCGGGCTGATCGCCGCTGCCACCGACGCCGGTTACCGGTACGTCACGCTGGACCTCGAGGGATATCGGAGCGGGAACATGAACCACGATGTCCCGCCCCAGTTGATCCAGATCCAGCGGCACCAGCGCTAGTCGACCGGATCGATCTGCGCCCGCTGCAATCTGCCGCTGTAGTCCACGTACACACTCTGCCACTCGGTGTAGAAGTCGATCGCAGCGGTGCCTGCCTCACGGTGGCCGTTGCCGGTGCCCTTCGTGCCGCCAAATGGGAGATGGATTTCCGCGCCGGTGGTTCCCGCATTGACGTACAGGATGCCGGTGTCGATGTCCTGGATGGCGCGGAATGCCTGATTGACATCGCGGGTGAAGATCGCGGCCGACAGTCCGTACTCGACACCGTTGACGACCTGGATTGCGACATCGAGTGAGTCGACCGGGATCAGGGAAACAACGGGACCGAAGATTTCCTCACGGGCTATCCGCATTTCCGGCGTGACATTGTTGAACACGGTCGGCTGGTGGAAGTGACCGCGTCCGAGGGGCCCATCCGTGGCGACTGCGCCGCCGGCGATCAGATCGGCACCCTCCGCGACGCCGACGCCGACGTAGGCGTTGACCGATTCGAGTTGTCCCGCGCTCACCAGCGGCCCGACCTTGACGCCTGATTCCAGTCCGTCCCCCAGCACGAGGTTGCCCGCCGCGACGGCCAACCGTTCCGCCAGTTCGCTCTGGACCGCGCGATGGACGACCACCCGGCTCGTCGCGGTGCAGCGCTGGCCGGTGGTGCCGAACGCGCCCCAGAGGATGGCTTCAACCGCCAGGTCGAGGTCACCATCGTCCATCACGATCACCGCGTTCTTGCCGCCCATTTCGAGCGTCAACCGCTTGTTCAGGCGCGCTGCGGCGATTGCGACAGCATTCCCGGTCTCGGTGGATCCGGTGAAGGAGATGACCGGAACATCCGGATGCTGGATCAACGGTTCGCCGACCTTCGAGCCGGTGCCAAGGACAATGTTGACCACCCCGTCAGGGATGCCGGCTTCCTGGAGGACTTCCACGAGACGAATCGAGAGTTTCGGGGTAAAGGTGGCCGGTTTGAGGACCACGGTGTTGCCCGCAATGATCGCCGGCATCATCTTCCACGAGGGGATGGCCATCGGGAAGTTCCACGGCGTGATCAGGCCCACGACACCGTGCGGTTTCCGGATCGACATCTGGAACTTGCTCCGCATCTCGGACGGTGTCGTCTGACCGAACATGCGCCGGCCTTCGCCGGCCATGTAGTAGGTCATGTCGATCGCTTCCTGGATGTCGCCGCGCGTCTCATCCAGGACCTTGCCCATCTCGTCGGTCATCTCGCGCGCGTACTGCTCCTTGCGCGACTCGAGGATCTGGGCAGCGCGGAAGAGGAGTTCACCGCGCTTGGGGGCGGGATAGAGCCGCCACGACCGGTATGCGGCTGAAGCAGCCGTCACCGCCGCCTCGACATCCCGATGGTCGCTGTTGGTGAATGTGCCGCTTAGTTCCCCGGTGGCGGGATTGTGACGCGTGAAGGTTTCGCCGGAGGCCGATTCGACCCACTGTCCGCCGATGAAGTTCCGAAACACTTCACTCATGACGTTCCCCCGATTCAGGATGTCGTGACATAACAAAAGCGCCGCTGGTGACCAGCGACGCCTCTTCCAGCTCCCCGACGAGGACTCGAACCTCGAACCTAACGGTTAACAGCCGTGCGCTCTACCATTGAGCTATCGGGGAATACGCTCATCACGAGCCCAAGGATTTTACCCAACTGGCCATCCCGATGCAAGGTCCTACGGCACGTTCGCGATCTCAAGCCGGGATGACTCCTCGCGCCGCTTGCCGGCGGTCTTCTGCGCCAGGGGATCGAGCAGGCCGGTGACCAACAGCGTGATCACCGCGAATCCACTCGCGACAAGGAACGGCACCTGGTAACCGACGAAGTTGAGGATGTAACCCGTCACGATGGGGACCACGATGGCTGCCGCGTGTTGCATTGTCAAGCCCATCGCGAGACAGGGCGCCAGTTCGTTCGATGGGGCGATCTTGCGCAGGTAGACGGTCGCGCCCATCGGGGCCAACGGCGCGATGAATGTATAGATCACGTAACAAATCGTCGCGGCGATCGAGTTCGTCACCAGCGCATAGCCCGCCAGGGCGATGATGAACGCGATGTTGACGTAGCGCAGCAGGATCCGCTCGCCATACCGGTCGAGGGCACGGCCGATCCGCGGGGTCAGCACCATCGACGCGGCAGTCGTCGCCAGGAGCACCCCGGAAATCTGCGGGACCGTGAGCCCGTACTGGTGAATCAGCACCCAGAGACCGAACGAGAAGAAGATTTGCTGCCTCGCGCCGTCGAGGAGACTCAACAGGTAGTAGAGGCGATATTCCAGGTTGAAGACGATGGGCTGGCGTTCGATCCTCATCTCCTCGACTTCGCCGTCCTTGAGGGAAGGAAACCAGAAGATGGCAATGGCGCCGATCAGCGCGAACAGCCCGCACATGATGAAGGCAGAGTCGAAGTCGAGCCAGCCGCGCTCAAAGGTCACGAACACGACACCCATTGCGACCAGGGCTCCTGCCTGGCCAACCGACGCCATGCGCCCCAGGATGCGTCCCGAATGTTCCTCGCGGGCCAGCGACAATCCGAGAGCGCTCTGCGTTTGAAGCCACGTGTGGTATCCCATCGAACTGATGACCACCCATGGCGCAACGGTCCAGAACGAATTGGAGATCCCGAAACAGGCGTACCCGACGGCCAGCACGAGAAGCGCAAAGAACGTGAGCCGCTGCAGCGTCATCCGGTAGAAGAGGGCAGTCACGAAGATCAGGAGGAATCCTGGAACTTCCCTGATCGCGGTGATGTACCCGAACTGCGGGCCTTCGAGCCCGATCACATCCTCGAAGTAATTGCTGACGATGTTCTGTTGCGCAGCCATCGCGAACCCGACGGCAAACGTCGCCAGCGCGAGGAGAATCGTGCCACGCCCAACCGGCGTGGAAATCCATCGCTCGCTGGTTGACGTCCGGGGAATGCTTCGAGCCAATATCGACATGGTGGTGCTACTGTTCCTGTGTTGACGACGCCATGATGGTGAGCCGTTGGGCCAATCTAGTGGCCGGTACTCGCCCCGGCGATTGTATGCGTCCTTCTTGTCTCCCGAAAGCTCGATCGTTCACCGAAAGGTCATCAGGCTCGATGTGGGATCCGGTTCGCTACGTGGATACCGACTTTGGGCTCACTGGCGGCGAATCGTTCGAACCCAACGACGGTGACGAAGAACGGGATATCTCCCTGCACCAGCCCCACATCATGACGGTGCTTGGCCCGATCTCGCCGGAAGACCTCGGCGTCTGCCAGCATGCCGAACACATCCTGGCCGGTCCCGGCACACGCAACGATGTCCCCGCCATCCGGGTTGCGGCCGATGAACTGGAGGCGTACTTCACGGTCGGTGGACGGTCGATGGTGGACATCACCGTGGGTGGATCGGCGCGCAATCCGGATGGACTGCGAACGCTCGCCCAGCTCGTACCGGTTCATATCGTCGCGGCGACGAGTGTCCTGGCTCCCGTTGCGCAAGGGGCAGGACGCTCTCTCGACAACGCGCTTCAGGAAATCCGGCATGGCATTGGCGATACCGGCATACGGCCAGGGATCGTCGTGACCGTATCCACGACCAACCTGGAGGCAAACTGCGACGTGTCCCGTCAGACCGGTCTCCCGCATTTCGTACTCGCGGGTGACGATCTCGATCCCGGCGCGATGCTCAGCGCCCCGGACGTCGACGAATTCCGCCCCGAACGCCTCATCGCCGGAGGACTGGATGCTGACACAGGTACCGCCACCGCGCGCACGGTTTTCGACCGGGGATGGTGGCTGTCATTCGATCGAGTCGGCCACGATTCACCGGAAACCGATCGCCGCCTCGCCGGTCTGATCGCCCAACTCGTGGCTGCCGGTTTCGGCCATCGCATCCTGCTGAGTCAACGCCTGGCAGGACCAGGCAACTTCGTCTCTCGCGGTGGCAGTCCTGGCTGGATTCATGTCATGGAGCGGTTCGTGCTGGACTTGATGTCCGCAGGGCTCACCGGTGACCAGGTACGGTCGATCCTGATCGACAATCCGGCCCAGGCGCTCGCCATCGTCCCGCCGGATGGCGACGGCGGCGGTTGAACCATCCGGCTGCCGGTACGACATACGATCGTTGCTGTGAATCGAAAGGATTCGCCTCCCCAGACAGCGGATCGCCACAGTATAGTGACTTCAAGGTGTTGGACCGTCGTCGGACTGGAGGCGCGCATGACCGTTCGAGTGTACCTGGCGGCCGCCAGGGTGGACGACTCCAGTCCGCAGCCTGGCGACCTGCCGATCGAGCGTGTCTTCGTCAACGCGGGCGACGTGCGTGAAGTCTGGGTTGAGACGGAGAGTCCGTCTGTTCCCGCTGTCGGACGGACCGCCAGCTTCGCATTGCGGCGTCCGATGGAGATCGGTTTCGGCCGTGTCACCGGGACCGTGGAGCGGAAGGTGAGGAAGTGAAGCAGCCGCCTGACCGGCATCGCTTCACCACCGTTCAAGCCCGCCGCGCCGGTATCAGGTTCAGACTTCTCGCCTGAACGCCGGAATCGGTCGCCGTTTGTGTTCGGAAACCCTGACTAGCGTGCCAACCCGTTCCGCCGCCGCCGGTTCTACTTCCGACACGTCTCCAGCCGCATAGGCTTCGAGCGTCGCATCGAGGACTTCGTAGGTCAAGCCGATCTCGTCCTCGTCGGTCTGTCCCTGCCAGAGTCCGGCGGACGGCGGACGGTCGATCACGCTCTGCGGCACGCCAAGATAACCGGCAATTGCCCGGACTTCGTACTTGTAGAAATCGATCAATGGGAAAAGATCGACACCACCATCACCGTGCTTGGTGAAATAGCCGATCATCGCCTCGCTCTTGTTGCCGGTTCCGACGACCACGCCTTTTACCAGGTTGGCGACGTAGTAGAGCGTCGTCATGCGCAGCCTCGGGCGGGCATTCGCCGTCGCCAGCTTGCGGCGAGCATCCAGGCCGTCGATTCCGGCATCAAGGATGCCGAGGGCTTCGAGCGCGGCCTCCGTCGGCATCGAGCCGTAGAACGTCTGGGCAAGCGCGGTGAGATCGACAGTGAGGGTCTTGACGCCAAACGCCTGGGCGACCTTCGACGCCGAAACCGCGTCATCCGGGTTCGATGCTGACGGCATGATCACGCCAAGCACCTTGCGCGAGCCCACTGCGCGAACGCAGAGACCGCAGACCACGGCGGAATCGATACCGCCACTCAGCCCGAGGACGAACGTCTCCGCGCCGCTCTCGTCGAACCGGGCCGTGAGCCATTCGACCGCCTGGTTGGCGAGGGATGCGGCATCCACCTCCCGGCTGGCAGTTTCCGATGTTTCCGCCATGTCGTTGTCCCAACCCTTGATGAAACGCCGTCGTCGTCGTTGTTCGAAACCTAGATATGGATTGCATGTCCGAGCGCGGCGTGCGCCGACTCCCCGATCACTTCCGACACCGTCGGGTGCGGGAACACGGCATTCGCCATTTCCTGGACGCTGGCGTTCAGGAACCGGGCCACGCCGGCACTCGCAATGAGCTCGGTGGCGTGGGCGCCGATGATGTGCAGGCCCAGCATGTCATCGGTATCGGCATCGACGATCATCTTGGTGAAGCCGATCGTCTCCCCTTCGATCGTCGCCTTCGCGTTGGGCGACATCGGGAAGTTGCCGACCTTGATGTTGTATCCAAGATCGGTGGCCTGCTTCTCGGTGAGACCGACCGAGCCGATCTCCGGCATGCAGTAGGTGCAGCTGGCCGAGTTCAGGACATCCAGCGGGAATGGGTTGAGCCCGCAGATGTGCTCGACTGCGATGATGCCCTGGTGCATGGCGGTGTGCGCCAGCATCTGCTGGCCGTTCACGTCACCAATGGCATAGACGTGTTCGACGCTGGTTCGCATCATCGAATCGACCGGAATGATGTCGCGCTCGGTGGCAATCCCCACCGTCTCCAGCCCGATATTCTCGACGTTCCCCTGGCGGCCGATCGCAACGAAGAGCGTCTCCGCGTTGACCGTCGTCTCCTTGCCCTTGGCGTCCTTGATGCGCATGGTGACGCCCTTGTCCGTGACATCGATGTCGCTGGCCGTCGGCCGGGAATCCGGGAAGACGTCGATCTTCTGCCGCTGGAACGCGCGGAGGAGTTGCTGTGAGACTTCAGCGTCTTCCTGCGGGACGACACGGCCGACGAGGGTGACCTTCGCACCGTAGCGATGGTAAATGCTCGCCCACTCAACGCCGGTTGCGCCGCCACCACGGACGATGACGCTCTTCGGCATGTCCTCGCGCACAACGGAATGGTCGCTGTTGAAAACCACCTTCCCGTCGAACGGAATGCCTTCGATCGCGCGAGGGCGGGACCCGGTGTTGATGATGACGTCCTTGCCGGTCAATGTGAATGTGGCCCCGCCGTCGTTGGGCGTCACTTCGACGGACGTTGCCGAGGTCAGCTTGCCACGGCCCATGAACACTGGAATCTTGTGCTTCTTGTCGAACAGGTAGCGGAGCCCCCGGTACTGACCATCGACGATCTTGAGGGACCGCTGCAGCGCACCGGAGTATTCGAACCCGATCTCCCCGCCGATCGTGACGCCGAATTCGCCCGCCCGCTTGACCTCGTCAAGGACATCAGCCGACTTGAGCATCGCCTTGGTCGGGATGCAGCCGCGGTGCAGGCAGGTTCCGCCCAGGATCAACTCTTCGACGACCGCGACCTTGAGACCGAGTTGCGTTGCCCTGATCGCCGCAACGTACCCTCCGGTGCCGCCACCGAGCAGAACGAGGTCGAATTCCTGGGACTTGGCTGCTTCCGCCATTGGTTGTCGCACTCCTCTTCAGGATAGTACAGGGCGAGGACTCCCTCGCAATAGCTGCGGGCATTATCCACCATCGCCGTTGGAACGTGAGCCGGTTGAGCGCCAGACAATCAATTACCCAGTGCTGACAGGCTCGGGATCGCTGTGGCTTCCTGCGATCCATCTCTGGATCAACCCAGCGCGGATCCCGCTCTGGACGGCATGCATGTCGGACGGCTGAATGCGATCGATCAGCGACCAGACGATCGCTCCCCCAGCCGGCAGGATCCTGGCACGCTCGGCGGAGATTTCGAGATGGTTCGCCACCTGCTCGGACGGGATCTCCGCCAACCGCTCAACCAGCATCGGGAAAAACGGCACGACGAATGGCAAACGCACGACATCCCACGTGGCGACCTGGCTGAGGAACATTCCGTTCCCGCCAGTGACATACATGGAGGATCCGGGCTGCTCGGGGAGGGCAAGACCTGCGAACACCTCGGCAGCCTGGTCACGGGCGGATCGAACCGCGGCCAGGCCGGGAGGATCCGTGACGAGGCACTGATCGGCAAGGGTTCCCGAGCCAATCTGAACCGAACGCGAGGAGAGTACAGTTCTGTCCACAACGTGAATGATTTCGGTGCTGGCGCCGCCGATGTCGAGGATGACCTGGGAACCGGTGTCGGGCAATTCGCCCTTAAGCCCCTCGAACGCGAGGTCGGCCTCCTCGTCCCCGGATATGACCCGGACCTTCCACGATGTCTCCGCCGCAACGCGGGACAGGAATTCCGGACCGTTTCTCGCGATGCGAACGGCTGCGGTAGCCACCCCGATAAACACCGTCGCCCCGAGATGGGTAGCCGTCGTCTCGTAATCCCGGAGTGCGGTGATGGCGGCTTCGACTCGCTCTGGTTCCATCATCCCGGTCGTTTTGACTCCGAGTCCAAGCCGCACCGTTACGGCTACGGCATGCACCACACCGTGCGCGCCATCCTCTCCGACTTCCGTCACACTCAATTTCAGGCTGTTCGAACCAAGGTCGACGACGGCAATTCGCACGGGTAGCATCGCTCAGTCTCCATTTCCGTATGTCGCTCGTTGCAGACGATCCGCAGCCTTTTCCCAGTTGGGCATCCCGCTTTCCCGCATCTGGACAAGCGTTTCCTCCAGCGGGTATTCGACGTAACGCAGCTCCACGGTCCATCGATGGGTGCTGGCGTCCCACATGCATAGTCCCCATTTCGATCGCAGGTCGCCATCACGGGAGTTGCCCACTGCCGAGACGTCCACCAACTGGGTGTCTCGCAGGTGGCGGCGGTAGGCAATGTGGAGGTGCCCATAGGCGATGACGCCCGCGGTTGTGTCGCCGATGATTTCGTGGAGTTCGTGGTCGTGCGCGTGCGGATGAAGATGACGGTCCTGATCCATCGGATTGGCATGGACGACCAGGAGGTCGTCTTCAGGCGAGCAGCCGTCAGTTGGCGTAATCCGGAGAGCGAATGGGAGGGAAGCCAGCGAATGCAGCCGGTCCTTCCCCAGCTGTGCGGCGACCCAACGTGCTGGAGCCGATGTCCGCGTTCCTGCCGCAAGATCGCGGTCGGTATTGCCCTGGACCGACCAAATGCCACGCTGTTGGAGGAGATCGAACGCACCAACGGGATCCGGGCCTCCTTCACACAGATCACCCGCGCAGATGATCCGGTCAATACCCGGCACCTTGTCGATATCGTTGAGGACGGATCGCAGCGCGATCGAAAAACCGTGGATATCGGAGATGATGGCGATCTTCATGATGTGGTCCCGTGTTGGTGGCCTGAGACAACTCCCGATGGCGCTGGACCACATGATACGCTGCGCTTCGTCCCCATGCGCTGCCGTTTGCAGATCCCCTGAATACCCTGGCAGCCGCGGGAAATGCGAACAACAGCGTCGTCCATCGACGAGACGCGCAAGTGGGCGCCGATGACGCGCAGCGGCACCCACTCTCGCATCGTTGCCTCAGGCACCTGCGCGCGGCAGTGAGCGATGAATCAGTCTCGAAGGAGCAGCCTGCCACTGGCAGGAGTGGCCCTAGCGAATCCCCGATGTGATCTCGCAAATACGCTCGATCGGCACCTTGGGTTGCCGGTTTTCGTCCAGGAGGCCGTTCGTTTCCTGGATCGTGTCGGTCAGCTGCGTGTAGCAGAAACCGCAGATGAGAGCGGATTCGTTCAACGGGTCCGTGAGGTCACGGTACTTTGCCAGGAACTCATCATCGGTTCCGACCTTGCCGTAGCCGAACCATTCCTCGCCGGAATTGGGCGCGTAGCTGACGCCACCGTACTCGGTGACCATCACCGGCTTGCCGGAGGCATCGCTGTCTCCCACCACAATCCGGCGCGATCCGGGGAAGTGCGATTCCAGGGTATTGCCGAGCTGATCCGGACGGGAGTACCGCTCGCGCAGCGTATTCGCATCCCAGGTGTAGTCGTGGATGGTCAGGAGATCGCCTTCGACATACTCCCAACCATCGTTGCCGACAACCGGACGTGTCCCATCGAGCATGTGCGTCCGGTGGTAGGCGGCTTTCACGGCCTCCTGCTGCTCCAGGGCATAGCCGATCTCGCCGACGCCCCAACTCTCGTTGAAGGGAACCCAGGCAATGACGCATGGGTGGTTTCGATCGCGCAGCACGGCTTCGCGCCACTCCGCGGTGTGTCGATCGATCGCCCGTTCGGAGAAAACGAAGGCGTTTGCGATCTCGCCCCAGATCAGAACTCCGAGCCGGTCCGCCCAAAACAGGAACCGGGGATCCTCAACCTTCTGGTGGATGCGGGCCCCGTTGAATCCGAGCTCGCGGATCAGCTCGACTTCCCGCTTGATCGCGGCGCCGGATGGTGCTGCCAGGTGGCTCTCCGGCCAGTACCCCTGCTCGAGCACCAACCGCAGGAAGACGGGCCTCCCATTGATGAGGAACCGGCTTCCGGTGAGGCTCACCGTGCGAAGTCCAAGGTACGTCTGGACGACGTCCCGTTCGTCCGCACTGACGAACGTCAGCGTCGCACCGACAAGATTCGGCCGGTCAATTGACCAGAGCAATCGCTGCGGATTTGGTCCCGGCGAGAGCTGGCCGGTGACGATCCGGGAGGTCACCTCGATGGTCGAGCGGGCGATCGTATTCCCTTCGAACTCCAGTTCGATCGTTAGCTCGGCGCCCGTTGGCGGCGCCTTGGTCAGTTCGATCTCGTAGTCGATCAGCCATCGGGCTGGATCGAATCGCCATCGCATGTGCTCGATCCGGACACTGGCACTGGCCTCGGTCCACACTGGCTGCCAGATGCCGCTCGTCCGGTGGTACCAGATCACATGCGGTTCCGGCAGCCAGTCCTGCTTGCCACGCGGCTGCTCGAGATCGTGAGGATCGTCGGCCGCCCGTACCACCAGGACGTGATCCGATATTCCCGGATCGAGGGCGTCCGTGACGTCCACGGTGAACGGTGTGTGCCCGCCGCGATGCGAACCGACCTGGATGCCGTCCACCCAGACAGTGGCCTCGTAGTCGACTGCTCCGAAGGTGACCAACTGGCGTGGCTGGTCGCTCGTCCGGATGTCCGGGAACTCCCGCGTGTACCAGATCACCGGGTGATAGGCGGTGTCATGGACTCCGCTCAGCCGCGACTCCGGCGGAAAGGGAACGATGATCTCGCGCTCGAGGCGCTCCGGATGCCGGAACCACTGTTCCAGCACGCCGATGTCAGCGTCGTCATGAGCGAACTTCCAGGGCCCGGACAGATCCTGCCATCCTGGACGGACAAACTGCGGATTCGGCGCCGTGGACAACTGCTCAACCAGCATTGGGACTCCTCGAACCTGTTCACACGAACCATGGTGCGGCCACCCGGGCCAACCGCAGCATCATCATCCGGAGATCACGATGGCGCAAGCGAGCGGGAGGCCGGGTTGCTACAGGGCGTCCGCCATCGTCTCCACCGTTTCGAGATCGGGGCCAGACAGGTAGGTCACGGTGTCACCGTCGTGACGAATCTGGACGACCGTGCCATCACCCTCGATCGTCACGACATCGCCGTCTCGCTCGACATCGCTGTCGAGCCGCACGGACTCCCTGACAACCAGGGCGTGAAAGAACTGCTCCGCGTCATCGTCGGAATCCCATGCGGTTTCCCAGGCAATCGCCGTGTCCTCTTCGTCCGTCAGCGCCACGTAGCTATCACCGCCCCAGCCTTCGTAAGCGGCGGTGGTCTGCTCGCTGGAGAGTCCGGCATCGTCCAGCATGATGGAGATCACGAACTCGCCGAAGGTGTTCAGGTCGATCACGCGCCAGTCATCACCCAACGCATCCTCGACCGCGGGCGCCTCGACATCGATCGCTTCTTCACCATCGAAATACTTCTCAGGATGAAGGATTTGCTCCGAGGTCGTTGGCGGGTTGTCATAGGCCTCATTGACAAGGTCCCATCCGCCCTCGTCGAATACCGCCTGGACGAACTCGAATCCCTGGTTGTACGGAAACGACAGCACGCCGATGAAATAAGCAGGCGCGTTCTCCAGTGCATCGGTCTCGAAGTTGCTGTTTTCAAGTTCGTCGAGGTATTGCGCGGCGAGGTCCGGATTGCTGAGCAGGAAATCGAACTCGGCAACGGTGGCGTCACCCTCGATCAGCCCGGTGACGGCGAGATACGAGTCATCCGTGCCTTCCAGGCGCATTTCGTCGAACGTGTCGAGACCGAAGTTCTGGTCCTGAATGGCGTGCACGGTCTCGTGGGCGAAGGTCACCTGGTCGACGGCGCTCGGTTCGTCGCCGTCGTTCGAGAGGATCACCACCATTTCCTTCGTGGTGGGATCGTAGAAGCCAAGGACCTGTTCGCCGATCAGGCCGGTGAAAATGTCGTCGGGATCCTGATCCGGATCGAGCAGGCCGAACGCGACCAGGACGCGCTGATCGTCGAGGTTGGCATCTTCGCTTCCGCTGTCGGAACGATCCTCTTCGAGTGACTGCTGGTACTCGTCCCTGGTCATGAAGGTGATGTCGAGTGGTTCGTTCAGGTCCAGTTCCCGGATCTCCTGCATCTGGTCTTCGATGTCTTCGTAGACTTCCGTGTCCTGCGCGGTCGCCAGGATCGCGACGAACGGCGTGGACAGCACCGCGAGCAGGAGCGAGAGAACGAATCGGGCGGGTGTCACGGGCGTTTCCTTTCAAGGGTGGTATGCGCGATCGGTGGTTGCGAGACCCCCCGAGGTGTGGTTAGGTGCAGCCGATACGGAAAGGACCCACGCATGAACGATACCGTGAACCTTGATGACCTCAGGCAACGGGCGGCACGGTATTACGATCGCCCCGGTTTCAGTATGCCCGTCTTTGTGGATAGCCGGACAATCGCCATTCTGGATGATCGCGGCGGCGTGCCGCAACTGAGCCTGCTGGATACGTCCACCCTCGAAGTGACCGCCATAACCGGTTTCCAGGAGCGGATCCTTACCTTGAAGGCAGCACGGGGCGGCACGATCGTCTTCGGAATGGACATGGGTGGAGACGAGCGGCAGCAGGTCTGGGTGATCGATTCCCCGGACAGTGAACCACGGAGGATGACGAACCAACCCGACGCGATCCACGAACCTGGCGCGGTCTCGCATGACGGAGGCCTGGCGCTCGTCAAATCCAATGCGCGCGATGCCGGCACTTTCGACATCGTCGGTGTCGACCTCGCCACCGGGGCGCTGGATCCGTGGATGGAACGTGCGGGAAACGCTGCTCCCGTCGCTATCTCCCGCGATGGAACCCGCGCGATCGTCGACCGGGCGAATACCAACCTTGACGCCGATCTGTGGCTGATCGACGCCGATGGTGGTGCGCCACGCAATCTCACCGCCCACGACGGCGAGGCATGGATTCTGGGGGCATCGTTCGGTCCCGACGACGAGTCGGCCTGGTTCCTCACCAACGAAGGCCGCGAATATGTCCGGCTCGAACGACTCGACCTGGCAACGAACACACGTGAGGTCATCGCCGAGCGGGACTGGGACATCGAGTCATTCGGCCTGGCGCCGGATGGCACGCATGTCGCCATCGCCGTCAACGAAGCCGGCGCATCGAAAATCTCGATCCTCGACCTGGGAGGCGAGGCGGGAGAAGTCGTCCTCGACGGGCTCGGGCTCGGAACGGTCGACCGGTTCTCCTGGTCTCCCGATGGCAGGACGGTCGCCTTCGGGCACTCGACCGCGGAAACTCCCTCACGAATCGTGATCGCCGGCCTGGATGGCGCATTCAGGGTGGTGGGAACCGACATCGAACCGCCCGCGACCAGCCCACCGGAGCCGGTCTCCTATGTATCTTTCGATGGCCTGGAAGTCAGCGGGTTCCTCTTCAGGCCGGCGGGCGACGGTCCGTTTCCGGTATTGATCGAAGTCCACGGCGGGCCGGAATCCCAGCGAAGGCTCCAGTACGCATCAGCCGTGCCGACCAACCAGTTCATCTGCTCGCTGGGAATAGCAGTCCTGGCTCTCAACGTTCGCGGCAGTACCGGCTACGGCAAGGCCTACAGCCACCTGGACGACCGTGAGCTCCGGTTGGATTCGGTCCGCGATGTTGCCGAAGCCGTCGCCTGGCTGCGCACGCGCGACGATGTGATCCCCGACCGGATCGGCGTCATGGGGCAGAGCTATGGCGGCTTCATGACCCTCGCGTCGATCGCGTTCCACCCCGAGCTGTGGGCCGCCGCCGTCGATGTCGTCGGCATCGCCAACTTCGTGTCGTTCCTCGAACGAACCGGTCCGTGGCGGCGCGAGCACCGATCCCGGGAATATGGCTTCCTCGAGCACGACCGCGACCTGCTCGAACGCATCTCCCCGTTGAACCATGTCGATGCCATCACCGCGCCGTTATTCGTGATCCACGGCCGGAACGATCCTCGTGTCCCCCTGTTCGAGGCCGAGCAGATCGTGGATGCCCTGCAGGCGCGGGGCCGGGAAGTGCAACTGCGCGTGTATGACGACGAAGGGCATGGTCTTTCGAAGCGCCAGAACAGGATCGATGGCTACGCCGCCGCCGCCGGATTCCTGGTCGAGCACCTGCTCTCATAGGCAGTGAATGCGGCAACGCGTGACGTATGATCGGCGCAGGGCGCGCAAGGAACGCCGCCCTGCCCGATATCGATCGCTGCCACAAGGAGTCCTCAATTGACCCAGCTCCCGCAAACCACCCTGGGCAGCCTCCGCGACTCCGGCTACCGGTCCCGGACGGTGCGCGACGAACTTCGCGCAAACCTGATCGAACGGCTGCGAGCCAACCAGCCGCTATTCGCGGAAATTCATGGCTACGAGGAGACCGTTGTCCCTCAGCTGCAAAACGCGATCCTCGCCGGGCACGACATCATCCTGCTCGGTGAGCGCGGGCAAGCCAAGACACGCATCGCCCGCAGTCTCGTGCAGCTGCTGGACCCCTGGATTCCGATCATTGCCGGCTCCGAAGTGAACGACGACCCATTCCATCCCATTTCCAGCTTCGGAATCGCCACGGTCGCGGAGATGGGCGACGCCACACCAGTCTCCTGGGTCTCGCGGGATCGCCGGTTCTCGGAAAAACTGGCCACCCCGGACACCACCGTCGCCGACCTGATCGGCGAGGTCGATCCGATCAAGGTGGCGGAGGGCCGCTACCTCAACAACGAGGAAACCATCGCCTTCGGGCTCATCCCACGGACCAATCGCGGTATCTTCAACCTGAACGAGTTGCCGGACCTGGCCGAGCGCATTCAGGTTGGCCTGCTCAACATCCTCGAAGAGCAGGATGTCCAGATTCGCGGGTTCCAGGTGCGGCTGCCGCTCGACCTGGTCGTCGTGGCGTCCGCCAACCCCGAGGACTACACCAACCGGGGCAGGATCATCACCCCGCTCAAAGACCGCTTCGGGTCGCAAATCAGGACCCACTATCCGCAGACGATCGAAATGGAGAGCCTGATCGTCGACCAGGAGCGGGCACATGTCGAGATTCCTGGCGTCGAGGTGGTGGTGCCGCCGTTCATGCAGGAGATCGTGAGCGAAATCTCGCATCACGCACGGCGTTCGCCGATGGTGTCGCAACGTAGCGGCGTCTCGGTCCGCATGACCATTGCCAACACCGAGGTCATGATCGCCAATGCCAGCCGTCGCGCGCTGCGAACGCGGGAGACGGCCGCGGTTCCCCGCATCTCCGATCTGGAGGCGATCTTTCCGTCCTCGATGGGCAAGATCGAGTTCGAGACCTTTGGCGAGGGCAAGGATGAAGACGCGCTGGAACGGACGATCGGCGAGGCCATTCGGGCCGTGTTCCTGCGCTACGTCGACCCAGGCATGCTCGTTCCACTGTTGACCGCGTTCGAGAACGGGCTCACCGTCAGTGTTTCACCGGAGTCGGATGCGTTTACCTACGTCCATCAGGTGAGTTCGGTCGACGGTCTTTCCACTGTCGTCTCGTCACTCGTCGAGAGCGGCACGCCCCAGGAAGTCGCCGCGGCGATCGAGTTCATCCTGGAAGGCCTGCATCAAACCCGGCAACTCAGCCGTCGCACCACGAACGAGGGCGGTACCCGGTATAGCCTTTAGTGCCGAACGCCATGCCGGTGAGGAGCCATCGATGCCGCATCACAGCTTCCGCTCCTTCGAATACATCCAGTGGGACGGATCCCTGGAAGGCGATCTCGATCCGGACAGCCTGCTGGATGCTATCTCCGAGGACATCCTCCGCGACAGCAACGTCGACCTTTCGCTGCAACGAGCGTTTCGCTGGGGCAACAGCATGGAGGGCATGGGCAGCCAGGGCCTGAATGACCTGATCGAACGCCTGCGCAAGCAGCGCCAGGATCTGCTCGATCGCTTCGAGTTTGGCTCGCCGGTCGATCAACTCCGCGAGCGGCTCGACGACATCGTCAACCGGGAGCGGGATGCGCTCTCCCAACGCCGCTCCGGGCTCGATTCGGCAGACGGCCTGGAGCCAGGTGACCGGGAGCGCATGCAGGCCTACCTCGACCGCCGTGAACGCGCCCTGCAATCGCTGCCGCCACAAACCGCCCCTCGCATCGAGAGTCTCAAGGACTACGAGTTCGTCGATCAACAGGCTGGACGAGACTTCGCCGACCTGGTTCAGCAGTTGCAGCAGCAGGTTGCCGACGCGCTGTTCAAGAACCTGATGGGCGGCATGCCACAACCCGGCGATGGTTCGATCGAGGAGATGCAGGAGTTCCTGCACGACCTCAACGAGGCATTCGCTCAGGAGGCGAGGGGCGAACAGCCGGACATGGATCGCCTCAACAACAAGTGGGCCCAGCAACTCGGAGGTCGCGCGAACTCGATGAGCGAGATCCGGGAACGGATGCGTCAACGAATGGAAGCGGCTCAAAGCCTGATGTCGATGTTGAGCCCCGACCAGCGAGCCCAACTCCAGGCAATGATGCAGAACGCAATCCAGTCGTCGGGCCTCGGAGACCTCGTGCAGCAACTCATGTCGCACCTCGGTCCGCTCTCGCCGGCCGATCTCCGCCAGTCGCCCATGCACGGGGACCAGGATCTTCCGCTCGACATGGCGATGCAGGTTGTGCAACAGGCCTCCCAAATGGAGGGACTCGAATCACAACTTCGCGGGATCCGGCGTCCAGCCGACCTGCGGCATCTCGACCCCGACCTGATCGATTCGGTGCTCAATGAAGACGATCAGCGGTGGCTGGAACAGTGGTCGCGCATCGAGGACACGCTGATCGATGCCGGCCTCGTCACCAAAGGACGGCGGGGCCTCGAACTCACCCCTCGCGCGGTGCGCAAGATCGGTGAGAAAGCCCTGGAGGACATCTACTCGTCGTTGCGCCGCAACGGACTGGGGGAACACGATCAGCAGCGCCGCGGTGCGCGTGGCGAGTTCGTGGAATCGTCCCGGCCCTGGTCGCACGGCGATCCGTTCGTCCTGGATCTGCCGCGTACGGTGATGAACGGCGTCATCCGGAATGGCCCCGGCACACCGGTCCGGCTCGACCCATCCCACTTCGAAGTGCAGGACACCGAAGCCCGGACATCGACCGCGACGATGCTCCTGATTGACATGAGCCGGTCGATGATCCACAACGGCTGTTGGGACGCCGCAAAACGCTCCGCACTCGCGCTCGACACCCTGATTCGCAGCAAGTTCCCACGCGACCTGCTTGGCCTGATCGGCTTTTCCGCCACCGCCCAGCCGCTCGACATGCGCGACCTGCCGACACTCGAATGGAACGAGTATGCCTACGGCACCAATCTCCAGCATGCGCTGGAAACCGCCCGGGAACGGCTCAGGCCGGAACGGGGCAAGAACCGGCAAATCATCGTGATCACCGATGGTGAACCGACGGCCCACATCGAGGACGGCGATGTCTACTTCCAGTACCCACCGACGCAGCGGACCATCGAGTTGACGCTTCGTGAAGTGGTTCGCTGTACCCGGGAAGACATCACCATCAACACGTTCCTCCTGGAGAGCACACCGCACATGCAGTGGTTCCTGGAGGACCTGATGCGGATCAACCGTGGCCGGGTGATTGCGTCGTCACCGAACCGCCTTGGCAGCTATGTGCTGCGCGATTTCCTGCGTGGTCGCACTGCGAACAGGGGGGCCGCCTCACCCTACCAGCCATGGTCCTGACGCCAGGCGAAGTGCAACCCCCGATCCGATTCGCGGGCTGGCGTCGCCGCGGGCGTGGCAACCGGGGTGGCCTCGGGGGTTCCCGCGCCGTCGGTCTGGACGGTTGGGTCACCAGTCAGCAACCAGGCCACACTCGCCTGCACTTCGGCCGGATCCGAGACAACGAATGACAGATCCATCTGCATCATGTCGTCGGGCAAAGTCTGGACGTCTCCAGGTATCGACATGGTTTCCAGCGTGGTAGAGGTGCACACCCCGTGGAAGTCGTTGGCGGTGCCCAGCAATTCGAGCATGCCGTAATCGGTCCGGAAATGATCGTGCAGCAAGGTCCACATATTGGGAACGAGATTGACGAGGTTCTGGTTGTTCGCCTCATCGAGTAGCGCCCTGAGCACCTGTTGCTGTTTGGCGACACGCCCGAAATCGCCGTCGGAGCCACCACGATAGCGTGTGTAGAGCAACGCCTGCTCGCCATCGAGGGTGATTTCCCCAGCCGCGAAGTCATGACCCGACATTTCGAACGCCTCGGGATTGTCGACCGTGATACCGCCAAAGGCGTCCACCACCGCAACCAGGCCGGAGAAATCGACCAGGGCGTAATGATCGATGTTGATTCCCAGGTAGTGCTCGAGCACCAGCATCTCGAAGGGAACGCCGCCCACCGCCAGGGCGTGATTCACCTTACTCTGGCCGTAACCGGGAATCTCGACACGACTATCGCGAGGCACCGCCAGGATCCTGCACGTCCCTGTTTCCTCATTGATGTTGAGGATCCCCAGCGAATCGGGCCGGACGCCGATGTCGATCGCCTCACCCTCACGCGCGTCCACGCCCATCAGCAGGATGTTGACGCCCGTATCGAGGTCACTGGATCCCTCCTCAAGTGAGTTGGCCGGGACGGTGGCGGTTGGTGCTTCGGATGGAACTGTCTCCCTGGTTGAGGGGGCGGTTGCTCGTGCCCCACCATCGCCCGACGGGCCAATCACGTCGGCGTCATCGGTGGCCTCGCTTGCCGTTGTCGCCGTGGGTGCGGCAGCGTGGGTTGGCTCGGTGTCCGTCGTACCGGCGTTATGGGTTGCCTCCCACTCGCGGACCGCATCTTGCGCCGGCCCGGTATCGATCACGAGATCTTCGTCCCCGCCGAGTGCGTCTCCACCGATTGCCGGTGGGGGAGTGCTGACGTCGTTGACCTGGTTGAACGCATTGAGCGTCCTGTACCCAAGCACGCCGCCCACGAGAACCAAGATCGCCAACAAGACCAATGGCACGATGAACAGCGGTCGCTTGTACCACTTTCGGCGACGGCGTTTCTTTTTCACGCCTGACGACGCGTTGGCGGAGACAGGGATCGGAGCCGGCTCCTGCTCGTTCGATGCAGTGGCGGCTGGTGCGAGGGTGGTCGCCGCGTCACGATCTGTCTGTTGCCGTGAAATGTCTGCCCCGCACTCCGGGCAGAACGAATCGGCAGCCTCCAGCCGCGCGCCACAGGTCGTACAAAAACGCGGCCGGGGCGCCGCCGGCTGATTCTCGTCTACAGTCATCCATCACTCCCGGTCGAGTCAGGCCACGACTCGGGTCGTGCCATCGATACGGAAGCATACTCTGCCAAGGCGCTCACGCTATCTGATGTACGAAGGCGAGTTGAGTTCGCTCAAATGGGGTTCCTGATCGGCCGGTGAGACCAGGAATCTCTGAACGGCCCTGGTCGCCGCACCGGCATCGGTACTGGTCAGGAAGAGCGCCACGTCCTCACCACGCACGGTTCGCAATGCCCGATTGATGGCGCGTCGCTCCGTCGGGAGATGGATGACGATCGGCGGGTAGTCGTTCGCCGCGATCCCGCGCCGGAACGCATCGACCCGCCGAGAGTCGCGGTTGGAATGCAGGACGATCGCGCCCGGATGCCGGCCGAGCAAGCGGCCAACTTCCCTGACATCATCAGCCGGGAGTCCATCGAGATCCCCGATCACGGTGATCTGACGGCGATGGTTTCCGGGATTGACCGCCCTCAACAGCGGCCGCAAGTGCCACGACGGCACGAGCGTGTCGATAACGATCCTCAGGTTTCCGGCCTGGTACGAGTTGAACGAACCAGGCAGCACGTCTGCCGTCGTCAGGAATACGGAGAGCGCCGCCATGGTGGTCGCACGATCGATACCGATCGCACTTGCAATGGCAATCGCCGTCAGCGCGTTCGCAATCTGGAATTGGGCTGTCCCATGATGGCCGCAAGCAAGATCGTTGACATGACATATCGTGACGTTGTCGACGAGCTCGCCGCCAACAACGTGGTCGTCCTCGACCCAGACACCCGAACCGCCCATCTCCAGATGGTGTCGCAGGATTGGGGATTCCCGCGAAAGGGCAGTCACCACCAATCTTGCCTGGGTCTGCCTGGCGGCATCGTAGAGGCCGGGATCATCCGCGCTGGCAACGAGGACTCCTCGATGGTGAACGGCAGCCGACGCCCGATACGCACCACGGATGGCATCGTCAGTCCCATTGCCAATCGGCGCATGCTCGGCAACTCCCGCGAGGTTCGTCATCGCGATGACCGGATATGACGACGGCGGCAGGCCAACCGCATTGATGGTGGACCAATGAATCTCCTGGATCGCGACATCGAGGGTCGAGTCGGCCAGCCTCGAGAGTGCCAACGCCCAGCCGGAAATTTCGCCCCGTTGCCGTTTGCCCCTGAGTTCGACTCCGAGGTTGGTCCAGGTCGCTGCCCGTAGCAACGCCTGGTTCACGATCGCTTCGACCATACGGGCCACCGTGCTCTTGCCTCGCCCACCCGCGATTGCCACCACCGGCAGCAGGCCACGATCAACCGAGTTCGCTTGCCAGGCACGAAAACTTGGGACGGACCGGAGTCCGCCTTCGGAAACTCCGGCGGGGGCGATCGTCATCATGACGCACCGATCCCGAGGACCCGGCGGATCTCCGGACCAGCGAGACGCAGTGCCTGCGACCGATGGCTGATCAGGTTCTTTTCCTCCGGCGGCAACTCGGCCATGGTGCGGCCATCCGGCAGCGAAAACACTGCGTCATATCCGAATCCATGCACGCCACGCTCGGCGAACGCAATCGCGCCATCGCAGGTGCCCCGGGTGAGATGCACATCTCCAACCCGGTCGACAAGCGCAATGACGCAGACGAATCGGGCGCTTCGGGCGTTATCTGGAACATGTGCCATGGAGCGCAGGAGCAACTCGCGGTTGCCGGCATCCGTGGCAGTGACACCGGAGAAGCGGGCTGATCGAACGCCGGGCAGTCCGCCGAGCGCATCGACCTCGAGCCCCGAGTCATCGGCGAGGACGGGAAGGCCGGTCCGATCGTGCACATACCGTGCCTTTAGCACGGCGTTCACCTCGAAGGTGTCGCCGGTTTCCTCTGGGGAGTCGAGACCGAGATCCGCGAGGGAGACCACCGTGACACCCGCGCCAAGCAACGCGCGAAACTCCGCGATTTTGCCGCGGTTGCTCGATGCGATGGCGAGTGTGGGCTGGGTATCGCTCATGCCGGCACCTCGTGAAGAGCGGGCTCGACGATGGCTGGAAACAAGAACTCGGCGCGCCGTGTCGTCGCGGCGGCGACCTCCTCCACACTGCACAGGTGTAGCTGGGCAAGGTGCCCAGCGATGATCGGGATGCTCTCCGGCGTGTTCCGCCGATGCCGGAATGCTCGCGGCACGAGGTAGGGTGAATCGGTCTCCAGCACCATTCGGTCCAGGGGAATCCTGGCAAGTTGCTCCCGCAGATCGACTGCCTTTTCACGCGTCGCCAGACCACCCACACCAATGAAGGCGTCATGGTCCAGGATCCAGGATGTCAGTTCCGCCGACCCATCGAAGCTATGGAAGAGGAGAGTTGGCAACGGAGATATGGCCCCGAGCACATCCAGCACCTCCTTCTCGGCGTTTCGCATGTGGATCACCGCTGGCAGACCTGCCTCCAGAGCCAGGTCAAGTTGACGCTCGAATGCACGTCGCTGCTCGGCGAGGTTGGTTTCACCGCGAAAGAAATCAAGCCCAATCTCGCCGATCGCCACTGGCCGAACCCGATCGACGAGCAGGCGCAATACACTTTCGACACCACTGTCCCAATTCGCGGCATTGCCGGGATGCACCCCCAGCATGCACGAGACACCCGGGTAGCGGCTCGCCAGGTCGACCGAGGATTCCCACCGGTCGGGGGCGAACCCCACCACGATCACCCGGTCGACCCCGACCGCCCGGCTGGACGCGAGCACATCGGCAAGATCACCCGCGAAGCACTCGTCGTCGAGATGGCAATGGGTATCGACGAACCGGACGGGGATTGCCTGATCCTGTTCCGCCCCTATGGATACGTCACGCATGTCGCCTCTATTTGACAGTTACGCTCTTGGCCAGATTTCGCGGATAGTCCGGATCGAGGTTGCGCAGCAAGGCGGTCTGGTAGGCAATGTGCTGCGCGACAACGACCTGGACGATCGCGTTTGCGTATCCGGCATCCGGGAGGGAACAGCCGTCGCATATCCCTCCGCCTGCGTCGATTCCGATCCCGAAAGTGTACCCGCCGCGGCTGCGAAGTTCCTGTGCGGAAGTGCCAGGATTGCCTGTACCCCGCAGATCCGTGGCGAACACCAGGCACGGCACTCCTGGTTCGATCAAGGCGATGGCGCCGTGTTTCAACTCACCAGCGGCAAACGCCTCTGCATGGACATAACTCGCTTCCTTGATCTTGAGGGCTGCCTCCTGGCCTACACCGGCGCCGATCCCTTTCCCGATCACGAAGACATGCTGGCTGGCGGCGACCGCCCGCGAAACTCGCTCGACGAAGCCGGTGACCTTCATCGACTGTGGCATCGCGTCCAGTATGGCGATGGTCTCCGCAACGGCCGCGGACGCTGACTCCGGAGATCCTCCTGCCCAGCCGCTCCCCAGCAGGAGGCGTCCCAGCATCGCCGTCATCGACTTTGTGGCCAGAACGCTGCGTTCCCGGCTCGCCAGCAGGGGAACGACCGAATCGGCCTGGCGTGCCAGGCTGGAGTGCTCGACGTTGACGAGCGCGCAGACGGGAGTGTCGTCCCGGCGTGCAGTTCGAACGGCTTCCAGGACATCGGCGGTCTCGCCGCTCTGGGATACGGCAACCACCATTGCCGACGGTCCGAGGAACGGGCGGGCGTCGCCAAACTCCGATGCCGGCACGACAACCACACGTTTCCCGGCAAGTTCACCAAGCCAGGTCGCACCGACCCTGGCTGCGTAGTAGGCCGAGCCACACCCTGTCAGGACAACTGTCTCCGCCTGTTGCAAATGTTGGCCAAACAACTCACTGGCCTGGGTATCGTCAAGCTGTCGCCTCAGGACAACCGACTGCTCCGACATCTCCTTCGCCATGAAGTGACGGTACGGTCCCAGCTCCTCCGAACTGACATCCGGCACTGGGTGCGAGTCCGGCAACGGCAGGTGCGTCCCGTCGAAGGCGATGGCAGTTATGCCTCCAGAATCCAGGCGAAGCACCGCCTCACCGGGCGCTACGATCATGTGTGTCGCCTTGCCCGTCAGGGCAAACGGGTCCGACGAGATGTACGAGCCTCCCGGTCCACTGGCAACGACCAGCGGAGAAATGTTCATGGCGGCGGCGATCACATCGTCATCCTGGTCGATCGCGATCACGGCGTTCTGGCCCGCCAACATCGGGAACACCTCGCACATCGCTTCGACGATCGAGGCGCCGGTGGCGACGCATTGTCCCAGTATGTGTGCGATCACCTCCGAGTCTGTTTCGGAGGTAAATCGCGCCTGGGACCCGAGTTGCCGACGCAGTTCCGGAGCGTTCTCGACGATCCCGTTGTGGACGATCGCAATCCGGCCCGAGGGATCCAGATGTGGATGGGCGTTCGTGTCGGTGACGCCGCCGTGAGTTGCCCACCGGGTATGACCGATCGCGATCCGCGACAGTGCGTCGAACGTGAACTGCGTCGGCACCTTTCCGGTGCGCTTCACCGTTTCAAGGCCGCGCTGCGATTGCCAGACCATGCCCCACGAGTCGTAGCCCCGGTACTCCAGGCTCTTGAGAGCGCGACCAACCGTGAACGGAACCGAGCGCTCGGCGCCGACGTAGCCAAAGATGCCGCACATGACGAAACTCCCCGCGTCTCCGGCACTCAACGGCCGGGAACGGCAAACCCCATCCTTCAGGAGTGCCACAGCGGTTTCCTGGTGAGGATGATGCATTCGATTGCCGGCAGGCATGGTGGGGAGGACGGCGAATCCAGATGAGTGCCACTCGTGCGCCCGTTTGTCGGTTCGTCGCCGAACCGGTTTGTTGACGCACTCACGACTGTGGCTGCCGGGGAACCATCCGCCGAATGATTCGATCGGTTCCCGCCTCGTCGACTCGATCTCCAGTCGAGTCCTGGCGCTGTCAGGGTGTCCGCCCAGCCATGGACCTGCCGTCATTGTACGGACATCGCTCGTTCACTGACAACGTGTCACCCGTATACTTGAGTCATACACGGGTTGGCGTGTCCCGGCCGGTGACGGGTCACTTCATGGACGAACCCAGGAGCCCCCTTTGATCGATCGATACACTCGCCCCGAAATGGGTGCGATCTGGACCGATGAGGCCAAAATCGCCCAGTGGCTGGCGATCGAGATCGCTGTCTGCGAAGCCTGGTCCCGCCGTGGACGCATTCCCGCCGAGGCGATGGCGGCCATCCGTGCCGCCACTTGCGACCTTGCGCGCATGCGTGAGATCGAGCGCGAGACCGACCACGATGTGATCGCCTTTCTCCGCGCCACCGGTGAAACGGTCGGAGACGCGGCCCGGTTCATCCACCTTGGATTAACGTCGTCCGACATTGTGGACACCGGGCTGGCGATCCAGTCACGGGACGCGGCACACCTGCTCCAGGCGGATCTCGACAAACTCGTCGAAATCGTCGGGCAGCGCGCGGTTGAGCATCGCGCGACGTTGACAATTGGCCGGTCGCACGGCATGCACGCCGAGCCGACAACCTTCGGTCTCAAGCTCGCCATTTGGTACGACGAGCTGCGCCGGCACGCGCGGAGACTCGCGCTCGCGACCGAAGACATTGCCGTCGGTCAAATCTCAGGCGCCGTCGGCACGCACGCCCACATTCCACCCAGTCTGGAGGAGGAGGTCTGCAGCGACCTTGGCCTCGGTGTTGAGCTGGCCTCCAATCAGGTCATCCAACGCGACCGCCACGCCTTCTTCCTCGCCGTCGTGGCGGGAATCGGAAACAGCCTCGAAAAATTCACGGTGGAAATCCGCCACCTCCAGCGAACGGAAGTGGGGGAGGCCGAGGAATTCTTCGGCGAGGGAAACCAGGGCTCGTCGGCGATGCCGCACAAGCGAAATCCGCATCAGTCCGAGCGGATCGCCGGTCTCGCACGTGTGCTCCGGGGCAATGCCCACGTCGCGCAGGAGAATGTCGCGCTGTGGCACGAACGGGACATCAGTCACAGTTCCGCCGAGCGGATCGTGTTCCCGGACTCCTGCATCCTTCTGGACTACATGCTGGCCGAGGTGGCGGAACTTATCGGCGAGCTTGTCGTCTATCCGGAGCGAATGCGGGCAAACCTCGAATCCACAGGTGGGCTCATATACTCCCAGCGGCTCCTGCTTGCGCTGGTGGACGCCGGAATGGATCGCCAGGAGGCCTACAAGCTGATCCAGCGACACGCACACGGCAGCTGGCAGGGAGCGACATCATTCCGTGACGTGATCGAGTCCGATCCAGCCGTCACGGAGCTCTTGACCGAGGCCCAACTGGACGAGTTGTTCGACCCCTGGCAGCAACTGTTGCACCTCGACGAGTCGTTCGCCCGGCTCGGCCTGCTGGAGACCGCCAATGTCGCCGGATGAGGTACGCGAGCAGGTTGCGCCGGTCTCGACACTTCCCCTGCCGCTCTTCCGTCGCGGCAAGGTTCGCGACGTCTACTCGCTCGACGATGACCGGCTCCTGATCGTCGCGACCGACCGGCTTTCGGCCTTCGATGTGGTATTGCCAACCCCAATCCCTGGCAAGGGCGAACTCCTGACCGCGATCTCGAACGTCTGGTTCGACCGCACGTCGGACATGGTGCCCAACCATCGCACCGGCGATTCCATCGACTCGCTTGGTCTGGAAGGCGAACCTGACTCCGGGTTGGCACGGCGGTCAACCATCGTCCGACGCGCCGAGCGTATCGACGTCGAGTGTGTGGTCCGCGGCAACCTGGCTGGATCGGGCTGGAAGGAATACGCACAATTCGGGACGTTGGCAGGCGAAGCGCTGTCATCCGGGCTGCTGCGTGGCGACCCGCTGCCGGAGCTACGCTTCACGCCGGCAATCAAGAACGACACCGGCCACGACGAGAACATCTCCCGGGCAGAACTCGCCAGCCGGATCGGCGGCGACCTCGCGCACCGGCTTGAGGTAGCCAGCAAGGAGATCTTCCAGTTCGCCCGCGAAACGGCCCGCACATCGGGATTCGTCATCGCCGACTCGAAGTTCGAATTCGGCTGGATCGACGGCCAACTCACCATCATCGACGAGTTACTGACCCCCGACAGCTCACGCTATTGGGACATCGCAACGTGGACCGCAGGCTCCGAGCCGCCAGGCTTCGACAAGCAACCCGTGCGCGACTGGCTGGAAGCATCGGGCTGGAACAAGGAGCCGCCAGGCCCGGAGTTGCCCTCCGACATCGTGGAGTCAACCCGGAAACGATACGCCACAGTACTCGAACGGCTGACAGGGACGTCATTGCAGGGGGAATCATGATCGAGGCAGGAACAACCGGGCAGCGATGGCTCATCGAAGCGGAAGTTATGCCCAGGCAGGGAGTCAACGACCCGCAGGGTGAGGCGGTGCTTTCGGGCTTGCGTTCCCTGGAGTTCTCCGGCACGCAGCGAGTCCGCATCGGGAAGCTGATCCGCGTTGAGGTGTCGGCCACCTCCGAGGACGATGCCATCGCCGCCGGCACCAGTATGTGCGAAAAGCTGCTGGCCAATCCGGTGATCGAGGAATTCGTCGTATCTGCCGCCCGCATCGGCTGATCGGAGATCGACCATGGCAGGATTCCACGCCGGTGTCATTTCGTTCCCTGGCAGCAATGGCGACCACGACGCCCTGTACGCGCTTGAGCACGACCTCGGCATGGCGGTGCGGCGTGTGGATTACCGTGAGACCGATCTGAAGGGGCTCGACGCGATCGTGCTCCCAGGCGGTTTCTCCTACGGCGACGCCTTGCGTTGTGGCGCGATCGCCCGCTTTTCACCGGTGATGGGACCATTGCGGGAGTTCGCCGAATCCGGGAAGCCGGTCCTGGGCATCTGCAACGGATTCCAGATCCTCTGCGAAGCGCATCTGCTCCCCGGCGCCTTGATCCGGAACCAGACGCTCAAGTTCCATTGCTTCTGGACCAATGTCCGCATCGAACAGCCGGATACGCCCTGGACGCAAGGACTCGATCGAGGGACCGTGTTGCGCCTGCCCGTGGCCCACGGTGAAGGAGCCTACACCATTGGCGACGATGGGTTGGCCGACCTCGAACGCAACGGCCAAATCGTGGCTCGCTACTGCGGCCCGGAAGGGGAATCCGGACCGGAATGGAACGAAAACGGTTCGGTGGCGTCGATCGCTGCCGTCTGCAACGAACGACGCAATGTCGTTGGACTGATGCCGCACCCGGAGCGTGCCGCCAACGATCTCGTCGGTGGTTCCGATGGCCGCAGGCTGCTGGCGTCCGTGCTGGATTCCGCCCTGGCGTCCAGTCGCTAACGATGAGGATACCGATGTCGACCAATTCGACCTACGACACGCTGCTCGCTCGCCTGGCGACGATCAAGGACCTCGGCAGCACAGCGGGAATGCTGGGATGGGACCAGCGAACGATCATGCCCCATCGGGGCGCGGCGGCGCGGGCGAACCGGCTCGCGACACTGAGCAGGATCATCAACGAGACGGCCACCGATCCCGCGATGGAAGGGTGGTTTGCCGAGCTTGCCGGTTTTGAAGCCGGACTCGATCCTGATTCCGACGAGGCGAGCATCATCCGGGTGGCCCGGCGCGACTACGAGAAGGCCCGGATCGTCCCGACCGACCTCAAGGTCCGCCTGACTGACGCCACGAATGCCGGGTACATGGCCTGGGTGAGCGCCCGGGCTGCATCCGACTTCAGCGTGCTTCAGCCGCACCTCGAAACGATCGTTGGGCTGCTCCGCGAAGCCATCGCCATTTCACGGCAGGCGGACGATCGCTTCGCCGAGGATTACGACGTACTCCTCGACGACTACGAGCCGGATCTGAGTTCCGTCGAGGTCGATCGGGTCTTTGCGGCGGTGCGGGATGCCACGATTCCCCTGGTGCAGAAGGTCACCGAGCGCTCCCGCCTCGTCGACGATGGTGTCCTGCACCAACCGTTCGATGTCGCCACCCAGGAGAGCCTGGTGCTGGAAATCGCGAAGCAACTCGGCTTCACGGACGATGCCTGGCGGCTCGACGTCACCGAGCACCCCTTCGCGAGCTCCATCGCGATCGACGATATCCGCATCACCACGCGCTACTACCCCGAGTTCTTCAGTCCATCATTCTTCGGCACCATGCACGAGTTTGGTCACGGGTTGTACGAGCACGGCGTGAGCCATTCGCTCGAGCGGACCCCGCTCGCTCGCGGGGCATCCATGGCCTTCCACGAGTCGCAAAGCAGGATGTGGGAGAACCTGATCGGGCGGGGACGGCCCTTTTGGACCTGGGCGATGCCGGTTGTGCAGCGGTATTTCCCGGAGCAATTTGCGGGTGCCACCGCGGACGGCATGTACCGCGCCGTCAACAAGCTCGGTCCTTCACTGATCCGGGTCGAGGCGGACGAACTCACCTACAATCTGCACATCATCATCCGTTTCGAGATCGAGCGCGACCTCTTCTCCGGCCGGATCGAGGTCAAGGATCTGCCAGAGGTTTGGAACACCCGGATGCGCGAGTATCTCGGGATCGACGTCCCGAACGACGCCGAAGGCGTGCTGCAGGATGTCCACTGGGGCTCCGGTCTTTTCGGGTACTTCCCGACGTACGCCCTGGGCAATGTCGTCTCGCTGCAACTGTGGGACCGGATCCGCCGCGAGATTCCTGACCTCGACGACCAGACCGCGACGGGCGAGTTCGGCCAGCTGAGGGAGTGGCTTCGGGAGAACATTCACCAGCACGGCCGCAAATTCTCCCCGAACGACTTGCTGGAGCGGGTGGTGGGAGTCCGCGAATTCGATCCGAAACCGCTCATCTCATATCTCGAAGCCAAGGTCACCGACCTGTACGGCGCATAATGGCGATTCGACATAAATCAGTACCGGCGATCTGGATGCCAGATCGCCGGTACTCATGGTCACGGAATGGGAGTATCTACACCTTGGGCGACTACCCCAGCCGCTTCACTTCCACGCCGGCGTCCTGTTCCATCGGGCGAATGACCGCGGTCATGTCCTCCGCGCCATAGGTCGCATCGTGGGCGCGGTCGAACACGGCTCGTGCCTGGTTGCCGGTGGCGAGAGGTACGCCCAGCTCGTTGGCGAGATCAGCAATCAACCCGAGATCCTTGCGAATCAGGTCAACCGGCGTCCCGCCGCCGAAGTTCCGCTCGACGATGAGCGGAACGCCGCGATCGAGCATCCGGCTCGAACCGAAGCTCGTCGACAACACTTCGAGCATCTTGTCCGGGTCGGCGCCGGCTCGGACGCCGAGCACCATCGCCTCGGCAACGCCGGACATGTTGATGCCGACCAGCAACTGGTTGGCCAGTTTCACCACCGTGCCGGCGCCACTGTCGCCAACGAGGTGCAGGCGCTGGCCGATAGCCTGAAGGACAGGCGTCGCGGCGTCGAAGGCCTCCTGGCTGCCGCCAACCATGATCGTCAGCGACCCGGCGACCGCCCCGGCAACCCCGCCGCTGACGGGAGCATCGAGGAACGCCGCGCCATTCGCCGCCAGCTTCTCCGCAAGTTCCCGGCTCAACCCCGGATCGACGGTACTGGTATCGACATAAATCTGGCCCGACTTCGCGTTCTCGACCAGGCCGCCTTCGCCGAGGTAGACCTCCCGCACCGCCGGCGGATCGGGCAGGCTGGTGATGATGACCTCGGCCGCAGACGCCACGCCGGCAGCGCTCGCCCCATCCGTCGCGCCCTCCGAGACAAGCGTCTCGACCGCTGCCCGAGAGCGATTGTGCACGGTGACCGGGAATCCGGCCTTGAGCAGGTTCCGGCTGATCGGCAGACCCATCTTGCCGAGCCCGATCACGCCAACCCTCGTCGTTCCTTCAGTCATGTCGTCTGTTCCTTCCCTGGTGACGGCTCATCAATCGTCCTGTCGAACGATCCTAGCGCAGATCGTCGATCGTGTCTCCGCACGACTGGGCACCGTGGGCACCGGCGATCCCTCCCCGCCCCAAACCGCAATGTATGGACATTGCGGACAACGTAGCTTATCCGCAAAAGACCAAAGGACTGCGCCCCGCTCCGGTCATCGTATGATCGCAGGGTTGGCAATCGCACGCTGCCCGGAGTTCCACCTCGATGGCCTCGTTTCTCACGTACACATTCACCGGCCAGGTATGGTCGTACAAGAACCCGAACGAAGTGTTCTTCGTCTCGCTGCCAGTCGCAATGTCGGAAGACATCCTCGACGTCGTCGGCACCTCGCTCAATCCGTGGGGCACGGTGCCATGCCGGGTGATCCACGGCGACGCCACCTGGGAATCATCGATGTTCCCGCGCAAGGATCGTGGCTGCTACGACCTGCCCCTCAACCTCAGAATCCGGCGGGAATATGGATTCCAGTCCGGCCAGTCCCTGACGCTCACCATCGAAATCGATCTGCTGCCCTGACGTCAGATGCCAGTCGCATCCTCGTCGACACTCCGGACGACGATGGGGCCAGGCGTCTCGGGCGCGGTCTCCTGGCCAACCAGCGATCCATCTTCCAGGTCACGCAAGGTACCAAGTTGCCGCCCGTCCATCGGCCCCTTGCCGGCAATCTGGCCGCGCCGGACGAGGAGCGCACCGGATCCGCAGGCGATCACCGGTCCGTCCCCAGTGAGGAATAACCTCCCAGGTTCCCCGGCATTTCCCTGAACAACCTCGGCCTGGTGCAGTTGCAACTGCATCCCCGTCGCGGTTGTCGTCCAGGCTCGTGGCCAGGGCCACATTGCCCGCACCCGACGCTCGATCTCAGTGGCAGATCGCCGCCAGTCGATCCAGCCGTCGGTCTTTACGAGCGGACGGGTGAGCGTGACGCCCAACTCCGGCTGGACCACGGGCGCCAGCTCACCTGAGAACAAGGACGGCAGGTTCTCCATGAGCAACGTCGCCACGATCACTGACAGCCGGCCGGTGAGCGACTCGGTGGTGTCATCCGATTCGATCCGGGTGGCGGAACAGGCGTACATCGGGCCGGTATCCAGTCCGCGGTCCATCCGCATCAGGGTGACTCCGGACTCATGGTCGCCATTCAGGATCGCCGCCGCGATGGGACTGGCCCCACGGTACCTGGGCAGGAGCGACGCGTGAAGGTTCACGCAGCCGTGCGCAGGCAGATCGAGGATCGATCTGCCCAGGATCAGGCCGAACGCCGCAACC
Source organism: uncultured Sphaerobacteraceae bacterium (assembly GCA_964610045.1). Lineage (GTDB taxonomy): Bacteria > Chloroflexota > Chloroflexia > Thermomicrobiales > UBA6265 > JACCYX01. Next base: position 1,805 of record CAZSUN010000037.1, on the reverse strand, counting down.
ACGATCAGGCCTGGCCGGGCGTCGACGATCGGCTGGCGACCCGCAGCGGTTCGCAACGACGCAGTCTGGTACACCGGGAGTCCCAACGATTCGGCAAGCACCTTGACCGGCGGCGACTGCATCCTGCGGCCACGACCCGAAGGACGGTCGGGTTGCGTCACCGTCAGCGCCACGTCGACGTCTGGCATCGCCGCAAGGGCCTCCAGGGCAGGACAGGCAAATGCCGGTGTTCCCATGTAAACGATCCTGTGAACCATGCGGGACTTCCCCCTGCATACCTGGTCGCCTGTGATCGGTCAACGATGATGCGGCACAATTCGCGACGGTGTCCGGCAGGTGGCCGGCCTGCACCGGATCAATCCGTGGGAGTGAATGCTTGCTTCACCACCAGATTTCCCGCCTGTTGCTGGCGTCCAGTGACGGTCTTCTGGATCAGCCGCCGGGGGATCTCCCGATCGTCGATGATGCCCGTTGGAGTGCGGCGCTGACAAGTCACTCGCTGGTGGCCGTCGCCTTCTGGGTGGTGATGCTGGTGGCGTTGCAGTGCGCAACCTGGCCACTGGCCAGGGTAGTGTTCAGCCGGTTTCCCGACCGCGGCTGGGGATTCGCCCGCCTCCTGACGGTTCTCACCGCCGCCTATCCCATCTGGTTATTGGCCAGCGTCGAACTTATGTCATTCCGCGCCGTCTGGTGCGCTGTCTCGGTTGCCGTGGTGGCCGCACTGTCGTGGCTGCTGGGCACACGACTGTCGAATCAACGGGTCGGGCAGACGCTCTGGTACCGTAACCCGGTCATCATCGGCACCGAACTGGTGTTCTGGGGCTTCTTCGCCTGGTTTCTCGCCTACCGGTTCATCAATCCGGACTCCTGGCACATTGCCTGGGGCGGCGAAAAGCCCATGGAATTCGCGCACATCAATGCGATCCTGCGCAGCGCGCACTTTCCACCATCCGATCCCTGGTACGCCGGCGGCACCCTCAATTACTACTACTACGGCATGTACCTCGTCGCCTTCATGATCAAGCTCACCGGTATCCCCAGCGAAATCGCGTTCAACCTCGCCCAACCGACGATGATCGCCTTCCTCGCCGCTGGAGCCTGGAGTGTCGGCACGGCGCTTGCAGGAGCGATCTCACGGCGTCGGGGACTGGTGCTGGCGGGTGGCGCCCTGGCAGTCATCCTCGTCAACATCGCCGGGAACCTGGTCGTGGCGGCCAGGTTGGTCTCGGGACTCGGCGAGGCGATGCCATCCTTTTCCGATTACGTTTACTGGTTCTGGGATCCCCGCCAAATCGTTCCCTACACCATCAACGAGTTCCCCTATTTCACGGCCACCTATGCCGATCTCCACGCGCATGTCGTTGCCTTGCCGATCGCGGTCCTAACAGTCGGCATCTGCCTTGCGATGGTTTTTGGGGCCCGCTCACTGGCGTTGACCGTCACCAGCCCACGCCGCAATCCCGCGAGGACAGTCGTCGATGCCCTTCGCCCTGTCCTCATGATCCTCTTGCTGGCGTCGCTCTACATGACCAATGCCTGGGATGTTCCCACCTATGGCGCCGTCGTCGCCGCGTCGTTGGTGCTGGCGACCCGGACCATCCATTCCTGGTGGCGGCGACTTGGCATCGCCGTGTCGGTGACCGGAGCGATCGCGATTCTCGCCTACATCGCGGCGATGCCGTTCACGACGCATTTCCTCACCCGGTATGGTGAAGTCGAAACGGTCAGCGACTTCAGTCCCCTAGGTTCGGTCGAGGCGCATTTCGGAGTCTTCCTCCTGATCTCGGTTGCCGGGATCACGGTGA
>CAZSUN010000036.1:0-34495 GCA_964610045.1 uncultured Sphaerobacteraceae bacterium | reverse complement strand
ACGATCCTAACAGCGCCTTCATGACGATGCTGCTGTAGGCAACGGACCGGCTTAGGCAACGGGCACGAGCCTGACACCGCTCGCGTTGCCGGTTGGGAACGGACCGGCAATGATCGCCCCATTGCCATCGCGAACTTCCATGCTGCCCGTTACGAACAGGTGGTTTTCGTCGGCTCGAATTTGGAACGTTTGCCGGAAGCCGACGACAATCGACTGGAATTCGTGCGGTTGCGGCACGTAGTCCAGGTCGAGCATTTCCCGGAATACCTCGAGATCTGGCTTGAGCGCCAGCGCCTGGGAGTTGGACATGACCCCAACGGAGCGCGGTCCGACCGCCAGCCATACACCGATCCCCAACCCAATGTCCGGAGGACCAGGATCCGGCATGTACTCGATGAATACCCCGTTGGTGCTGAACGTGGCCACCCAGGGTTCACCCGGCACCGGTTCGTTTTGAAGGAGCCACGCACCCACGATCAGGTGGTCGCCGCCAGGCACCGCCTGCACCGGGGTGGCCTCCTGCGCGGCCACGACGTTGGGAAGGCTGATTGCCAGGCCGCCAGCACCGAGCGCGGCGAGCGCAAATCGGCGTGATACGGGTCGGGTCAGGATTTCCATGGGCATGGCACGGTTCCTTTCACTGGAGGCTGTACTCTCGTGCGACGAGACGGAGGTGGAATGGCGATGTCATGCAACGCGGGTCGCCGAGCGATGGTGTCCCTGGTTGTACACGTTCTCACGGGCAACACCCTGGAAGACACTGAAGGTGCCGGAGGCGTTGAGCCTTTCCCCATCCGGGTTGATAGTGACGACGTAGTTCACTCGCAGGATGTCCGCCTGATATGTCCAGGGTGCAGGGATGTGCTCGACATCCAGCGTCTCCACGGGCCCAGCCAGGTGGTTCCAGGTGCCGCCAAGCTGCTGGTACTGGGTAGAGACGTACGCTTCCCGCTCTCCGGTCGCCCGCCAGAACCCAAGGCCGACACCGCCGGTAGGGTCGAACTCGAGGCAGAGACCGTACGGGTAGAACATGATATGAAGGTCGTTCGCAAGTTCGTTGAAGATGTCGGCATTCCAGTGCCAAACACCATTGAGCGGGTGTCCAGCCCTGGGGAACTCGGTCAATGCTAGTGTCGCCTCCTGGGCGGCCGAAGCCAGCCGGCTGGCGAGCAGGGTGGCGCTCCCAACCCCGAGGCCAGCAAGAACGGTACGGCGGGACAAGGCGTGTGCATCAATTGTCATGTGGCAACGCTCCCTTATGGTTCAGGCCCAACATGAGTCGACGGTGGCTACCCCATCAGCATGGCGTGCGCGTTCATCATGGGCATCCGGGCGAGTACGCATTCAGGTTCTGGAGACATTCGAGGCAGGTACGTACTTCCGCGTAGCGATCCCTATGCGAGACCGTGACGGATTGCCCAGGCAGCGGCGGCGGTACGCGATCCCAGGCAGAGCTTGGTGAGAATATGGAGCACATGGGCTTCAACCGTGCGCTCGCTGATCGAGAGGTGCTCGCCAATGACCCGGTTTGAATGTCCGGCGGCAAGCTCGATCAGCACCTCCCGCTCCCGCGGGGTAAGTCCGCCCAGTCCAGCTCGCTCGGCTGGCTGGCTGGCCTCGACGCGTTCCGCGGCCGCGATCCCGTCGTTGCAGGCCACCTATGGCGAGAGCGCGCGTCCTGCCGACCACGCGGCGGAGAAATCGGCATCCGGCAGCCGTTGACGGATCACGCCGAGGTCACGTTCGATCCGAGACTCCTCCAACGGGGTAGCCGGAATACCCTGCCGCTCGCGCAGCATTCCAGCAGCGGCAAAGAGGCGAACGCCCCATTCATCCTCACCCATGGCGGCCGCCATCGCTCCCAGCCTGTCGAGGCAAGAAGCCGCCGTATCGAGAAAGAACGAGTTGACCTGGATTGGAGGGAAGGCAACCCAGCCATCACGCATGAGGGTCAGGCTCTCGATCGTCAGTTCCGCGCAGCGGCGCGGGTTACCCATTCGCAAGGCACAGGTAGCGATGATGTCGAGCAGGCGGGGAACCGTCCACGGTGCGTCCGTTGCCCTGGCCATGGCGAGCGCCGTCTCGAACCGGGCAACGGCGCGAGCCGGATCACCCTGGCCCAGGATGGCTCCGCCGAGCCGCCAGTGACCTTCCAGGATCCTCCAGCTTGGTTCGTCTAGCGCCTGCCAACGTGCAAGCGCTTCGGTACTGTGCCGTTCTGCCTCGTGGTGATCGCCGTGGGTCAGGGCGATCATGCCTCGCACCTGGGCCATGATGGCGAGCGCCTTGAGGTCGAAATCCTCCCGTGCAACGTCACCGCAGGCCTCAACGAGGGCAACTGCCCGTGGCACCTCACGCCTGAGCATGGCGTACTCGGCAGCGGCGGCGAGCAGGAGCGGATACTGACCATCCGGGATAGTGAACGTGCCTGAGATGGCGAGATCGATCCACTCCGTGGCGTCGTCCGGCAGCCAGGTCCACCAGGCGACCTCGATCAGGTGGAACAATAGGTCTGCCCGACCCTGGGCAACCTCCCAGGCGAGGGCAACCCGGAGATTGGGCACTTCGAACGGGAAATGCGTGCGCCAGGGAGGAGGGTCAGTGGGGGCAAAGTAGCCAATCCGGGCCTCACGGACCTTCGCGGCGAAATGCCGTGCATGCCGCTCGCGAATGACGCCGGCCTCGTCGCTGGCATCCAGTCGCTCGACGGCAAATTCCCGCACGGTTTCCAACATGCCGTACCGGAGTGGCTCATCAGGTTGGTCGGTGCGGACAATCAGGCTGTGGAGATGCAGGGCGGTGATGCCATCGAGGACATCCTCTTCGTTCCCACCGCAGATCGCCTCCGCATCCTCCAGCGTCCAACCGCCCATGAAGACCGCCAGCCTCTGGAAGAGTGTCCGAATTGGACTATCGAGGAGATCGTAACTCCAGGCGATTGCATCTCAAAGCGACCGCAAGCGAGCCGGCTGGTCGACCGCGCCAGTGGTCAGGAGCGCGAACCGGCGATCGAGGCGGGCGAGGATCGCCTGCGACGAAAGCACCGGAATCCGGGACGCCGCCAGTTCGATCGCCAACGGAAGCCCGTCCAGCCGGGTGCAAATTGCTGCCACATCGGGCGCATTGTCAGGGGTGAGCGCAAATGACGGGTCAACCCCACGCGCGCGGGCCATGAACAGGGTAATGGCCTCTACGCTGGCGAGAGTACCGAGATCCTCGGGATCGGCTCCGATCTCCGGCAGGCCGAGCGGCGCCAATGGATGGACACGCTCACCCGAAATACCCAGCGGCGCCCGGCTGGTGACCAGGAATGTCACCTGAGGACATGCATCGAGCACCCTTGCCAGTTGGGGCGCGACATCGAGCACCTGTTCGAGATTGTCGAGCACCAGCAGGATGGCGCGGTGCTGGAGTGCGACCGTGACTCGCTCCAGGGTACCGTCTCCATGGACTCCGGCTGCGCGGCCGATCGCGGGTACCACGAGGCTCGCATCGCGGATATCGGCAAGCGGGACAAACACGACATCCTGAGCGGTTGTCCCGGCGATGGATGCCGCCACGGCGATGGCCAGCCGGGTTTTCCCCACACCACCTGGTCCCGCGATCGTCACCAACGTCGCGCCATCAACCAGCAGTGCCCGAACCGCGGCCACAGCCCCCTCCCTGCCCACCAGCGGCGTGCGTGGTCGCGGAAGACTCACGATCGGCTGGGTCAATCCCTCGGGCCGGAGGGGAGTCGGATCCCATGGTGGTGGCGCCGGGGAGGAAGTCGACACGGGCAAGGCCAATTGCGCATGGAAACGGTAGACTCCATGAGATGATGATTCATGGTGAAAGCCATGTCAAAGCCGGTACCAGCGTGAAGGTGATTCGAACATCGCAACATCTGCCATGACCGATCGCCTCATCACGCGCCAGGTGGCGTGGTTCCTGCTGTTTTCGCTCCTGGCGAATTCCTGCCTGTCGCTGCTGTTCGCTGTCCTCCCGCTGTTCGCCAGCGAGACCACCGGCAACGAGGTCATTGCCGGGCTTACGACCGGCACGATGATGCTCGTCACGGTGCTGGTCGAGCTGGTCACTCCCAACCTGATGGCGGCAACTGGCTACCGCCGGTCGCTCGAACTCGGCGCCATCCTCCTCGGGCTACCGGCATTGCTGCTGATCCCGTTTCCAGAGACCTGGGCGATCCTGCTGGTTGCGGCTGCTCGCGGCGCGGGATTGGCCATCATGGTCGTCGCGACCACGACCCTCGCCGCGCACCTGTTCCCACCCGAACGACGCGGCGAAGGACTGGGCGTTTTCGGAGCGGTGATCAGCCTGCCTGCCGTAGCCTTGCTGCCACTGGGGCTCTGGCTGGCGGAGACCATCGGGTTCGAATCGACGTTCCTGATCGCGGGTGCACTGACTGTCACCGCGCTGGCAACGGCCCGCACGCTCCCAACCATTCACCCAGGCGCGGTACCAACCCACGGCGTGATGACCGAACTGCGCGACCCGGCGATCCTGCGGCCAACCATCATCTTCGGCCTGGCGACATTCGCGATCGGGATCCTGATCACCTACCTGGCGCTGGCCGTGCCCGACGACCGGCGCGGCATCGCCGCGATTGGCCTGTTCGTGCAGGCGGTCTGCACGACGGTCGGGCGCTACGGCAGCGGCCGGTTGGGAGACCGGCTCGGCTCTGCGCGCCTGCTGGCGCCGTCGATGCTGCTCTGCGCGATCGGCATGGGGTTGATCGTGGGGACAGGCTCGGCCAGTGCGGTTCTCGCCGGGATGGCGGTGTTCGGGTTTGGACTGGGTGGCGCCCAGAATTCATCGCTGGCGATGATGTTCGAGCGAGCGCCCCGCGACCGGTACGCCCAGGTCAGCGTGATCTGGAACATCGCCTACGACGCAGGAATGGGCATCGGAGCGGTCGGTTTCGGACTGGCGACCAACCTGATCGGCTACCAGTGGGGATTCGCAATCGTCGCAGTCATCCTCCTCGCCACGATCGTTCCGGCGTGGCGCGACGGGCAGTCAACCAATGGATCGTAGCGGTGATCCCCAGCGCACGCGGCCGGTTTCGAACCCGTCCTGCACGACCGAACACAATCCGGCAAGGTTGGCGTCGATCCAGGCGAGATCGCTGTCGTACGAACCGACGTGGTCCTCGCGGAGATGGGTCTCCACAGTCGGATCGCCGGCGGCGGCGCGCGCGGCACAAGCCGGTACGCGGCATAGGCAACGTCCCACAGCTTGGGACCCGGACCGGCCACGTCGACGTCGATCAGGCCGACGTCACCCGCGTGGACGATGTTGCAGGTCGCCACGTCTCCGTGGCAGATCACCTCCCAGGCGGCAGGATCGGGATCGCGATACCGCCAGGGGAGGTTGGCCCAACCCGGCTGGATCTGCGCGGCCTCGTGGTAGCGACGAAGCATCTGTCCGCACGCGATCAGTGACGCGTCCGTCGTCATCTCCGGCCGCACCGGGTGATTGCCGACGATACCCGGGATCATGCTCAGGATTTCGCGACCCTGCTCGTCCACCCCGAAAACGCAGGGGATTCCGGAAACCCGGCTGCTTCGAGCTGGCGCAGGAGTGCATGCACCATCGACGAACTTTCCGAACCGAAGGTCGCAGCAGTCCTGCAAGCCCATGCGGCTGAGCAGCGCAACTGCTGGAGAGCATGCACGTCATGGACATCGACCAGCAAGGCAGACGTCTTCTTCAAGCGAACGAACGCCCGATCTTGTGCAATTCGATCCGAGGAGGGAATGCGCCAATTGTGCGACATGTCCCTTCGGCCTGGATACATCAAACCGGACGCGATGGATGTTCCTGAACTCGGCCCCTTCCACCGCGTCGTTCTTCATTGACAAATCCTTCAGAGCGAACTACCGTCCTCGAACTGGGTCCGACAATCAGACAGTCAATGTGGTTTCTTACCGAATAGATCGCACACTTCCGTCGTTTGGGGATATTGCCGCATGACCGGTCAGCAGTTCGACAACGTTTCGCGGGTCGTTGCCGACAGTCGCCTATCGAGGCGATCGATCGTCGCCATGCTTGCCACGCTGATCGGCATCGCATTGACGAAAGTCTTTGGCGACCGGTTCCTGGACTATAGGAAGGATGATGGAACCACCGCCGAACTGCTGGCGGCGGACACTCCGATCATGTGCGACGCGTGCGTCGAAGCAACGGATATCGCGTTCGGATTCTCTGGAGAATTCTTCGAGGAGGGGTGTGTCGCGTCCGTCGCCGCGCTTCCCTGGTGTCCGGGATTGGGCAAATTCCTCTGCGTAGTGCTTGCGGCCGGACTCTGCGCCCAGGCCCGGGGCCAGATTGGTAACAGGATTCTCCATGTCAACAGCTCCAGCGTTTGCTCGAGTAGCGTGATTGGTGATATCCCGTACCTCAACAAGGACTGGAATCCACCGTGTTTGCCCTGCAATGACTCGCAGGAGTGGTGCCTGGCAACCAGCGAGTGCGTTCCGCGCTGCGTCCATGGTCGACAGTCTCTGAATCAGGCAACCTGTGAGTGTAGCGACGACCTGCCAGATCCAGACCGCAGCAATGAGGAACGGTACGCCCCGAAGCGATCGTTCGGCACTACCGGTGGCGAACTCAAGGGACGGTGGCGATTCATCGTTCCCGAAGGCCAGGTCCTGGTTGTCGGCGCGAAGGACGCGACCATCAACGGCCTCCCTTCCGCGCAAGGATGGACCCTCTCCGCCTTCGAGCCGTTCACTCCGGTCGACATGACGCTCGACACCGGCTTCTACGCAGTGGTTGAGGAACGCTTCGCCCAGGACTTCTTCTGCGGGCAAATCTCGAATCCGGTACCGTCCCGTCCCAGCTACCAGGCAACGTCTGGCATTCCCACCTGGGGCAATCAGCCATGCCTGGGGAGCACCATGGGCAGAGCGTCGAGCACAGCCCTCGAACAGGCGTACCAAAGCCCGTTCTTCGGCTATGGCATTTCCTGGGATGATTCCTGGAACGTATCTCGCGAAAACTCATGGTGGGTCGGTGGACCGACCGGTGGGTTCGATCAGATCCAGATCTACAGCGGGGATGCAGTGTTCGCTCTCACCGGCACGGGGGAGTGGGACGGCGATACGGGAATGTGCCTGGAAGGCGCCGCCAGAGGAATGGAGGACTGGCCAGGACTCAGCAATGTCGAACGGGTGGCGAATCTCGACGATGCCACAACCGGCCGCTGGCCTGGCAAGGAGACGGCCGCAGTCTACCGGTTCAACTCGGCTACCAACGGCGCACGGTACGCGTACGTCAACTGCGTGACGCTGCCCAGTGGGGCGGACACGATGACGATCCTGTTCGCCGCGAGTGCCGGCACCTTCCAGTCTCATTCCGAAACCTGGGAAGATCTGATATCCCGCATCTCCCTTCCCGATTGACGTGCGTACTTCACGATGTGCGCCGATCCAAACGAGACGCCGATGGCAGCGCATCTTCCGACCTGGGCACGTTATTCCGAGGCGTCCCGGTGGCCGTGCAATCGCTGAAATGCGAGCCCGGTAACGCGTCCCAAAACCGGCAAGGCGGATCAACCACACTGAAAACCGCTGCAGGACCCACCTGCCGGCCGGAAACAGGCGACCAGGAGACTGGGGCCCCAACGCCCAGCCAGGTTCAGCCGTTCATAGAAGTGCACGTGAATCGAACACCACGATACCAGCGGGGAGCGATCAATTCATCACTCCCCAAGCTGCCTGGCTCCAACCTGCCCATTCCTGGCGTATTCATTCTTTCCGCTGTTGTTCGCAGTGCTGCCACAGTTCGCCAGCGCAACGGCCGGCATCGAGACGATCGCCGGTAGTCACTCTATCGCGCGACAACGCTCACCCACCCGTGACGGTCAGGATGCCCCCGTCGATGGCACTGGCGTGACGGAAGCCCTCACTGTCCTCGTACTCCGCCGCAACCCGGACTGTGCGATCCCCGGTTTCGACAGCGGGGTCCGGTGCGTGGGTAATCGGTCCGGCCGTATACGTGCCGTCGGCGGCGGAAACATCCGCACCGAGACCATCGTCCCGCAACGCCAGCGCACCGCCAAGGTTACTGTCCACCGCGCTGCCATCGATCAGGCAGACCGCGCCAACACCGGCGATCTCGGCGTCGAGATCGACCTCCGCGGCGATCGTCGTCGACGTCGTCCCGGCGAGGTCGACCTCCGCCGGCTCGATGGTGACCTCACCGATCGCCGGTGCGGCGCCAGCATCCGCGGGATCGATCTCCAGCGTGGCCAGTTGTTCGGGCAGGTTCGCGCAATCAGCGCAGCGGGTGGTGCGCATGGCATACAGGAACAGGGTGGCATCCGCGTTCATCGTGGCGCGAGGGAGTCCATCGGTCAGGACGGCGAGATGGTTGCCACCCATATCCGGAATGGCGACGGCAAGCAAGCGCGAATCACCACTCGCGGTGTCGATCAGGAGCCCATTGGGACTCACGAGCAGCTGGGCACCATCCGCGCTCAACTGGATCGGTTGGCTGGCTTCCGACGCCGGAGGAGTGTCGAGGACATTCGCATCGCCGCCACTGAAACGCCCAGTGGCGATTTCGTTCCGCTCGGCGCCAGCCACAACGCCATCCCAGGCGGCTGTCCCACCATCGCCGCTGACCGCCACTCGCATCACGAATTGGTACGGCCCGGCCAGGATGTGAAGATTTCCGCCGTCACCATCGACCGCCAGCACATACTCACCGTCCGCGCCATATGACACGAACACCACCGACCCACCGTCCCGGGACACGGAGACGACCCGTCCGTTGCCGTGGAAGCAACACCCGGATTGTTCGACCGGAAACCCGAACAAGTCGGCGACTTCCTGGATGCCAACCACTGGGCGCAAATTGTCGCCGTCGGCATCGATCGCCCAGACACCGCGCGAAATCGACACCGCACCGTCAGCGGTAGCGGCATCCCGGCGCACCATGAAGTACACCGTCTCGCCATCACCGGTCAGCACGATGGACGTGATTTCGTTGCTGGTAATCGCCAGGAGTTCTTCGGCATTGCCGCCCTGGACAATCCTCACCTGCACGCTGTCAGTCGAGACGACGGTCTTCCCGTCGTCACTGATCGCAACCTGGGACGAGCAGTAGCAAAGCGGCGTATAGGCATCCACCTCCGTCAGCCCATCCCCGTCGAAACCGATCGTGTAGATGCGGTTGGGGAACTCCGGATCGCCGGAGGCGGGCGCGTCCGTGAACACGGCCGTCGAACCATCGCCGCTGAGCATGGGCTGACCGACCGATGTCGAGTCGGTCTCGACATCGGTGATCTGGTGGTAGACGAGCAGGCCGGAAGACTCCTTCCCGGCCATTCCGGCAGAACCGCCCAGCGGTGAGACCGCCAGAACGACGAAGAACGCACACAGAAGGACCCGGAGTGATGAGCGGACCATTCGCCATCTCCATAGCGCGAGATTGGGCCACAGGTTGCATTGTCCCGAGCGCGTACTGGCAACGATCGTAGCGACCGCACGGCCGAAACGCAATCACCGGGCATCCTGAAACCTGAATTGTCCGCATCGCCGGGATCAGGCGTCGAGCACGTTCATCATGTTGATCAGGCCCTGCATGTAGCCCACTGCGTGTGCGCGAGCCCGGTGGTTCCAGTTCGAATCGCCGTCCATGTGCGGCACGTGGTCGTCCAGCAGGAAGCCCGTGAAGCCGCTCCGCTTCAGCAACAGCATCGTCTCCGCTGGATCCCAGTTGCCCTCGCCAAGGAAGCACTCCTGGAAGCGCGGCACGGTACCCTGCACATCGCGGAAGTGGACGTAGAGGATGCGACCGGTCGGGCCGAAGTGCTCGATCATCTCGTTGACCGCCGCGCGGCCACCCGGCATTTCGGAACAGCATCCGAGGCAGAGGTCGAGCCCCCAGGCTTCAACAGCCCCGGTCTCGATCGCGATCTGCTCGGCCCGCTTGAAACCGGCCGGATCGTGGAAGAGCCGGGCGACGCCACCGAGGAACGGCACCGGTGGATCGTCCGGGTGCAGCGCGAGCTTCACGCCGGCCTCCTTCGCCACCGGCAGCACCTCCCGCATGAATTTTTCGTAGTTGACCCACATCTGGTCTTCGCTGACGAACTGCTCCTCGTCGTCGGTCGTCCAGATGCCTGGTCCCCAATGCCCCTTCGCCGGGGTGAACTCCCGGCCATCGCCTCCGGCTTCAGTCACTAGCTCCATGTCGAACGAGGTCACCTTGACGCCACCCCGTCCTTCCGTCACCCCGGACGTGCGCCAGACCGAATTCGGCATGAAGTTGTAGCCCAGGATCGGCACGCCGGCTTCGCCCACGGCACGGATCGTGGCCTTGTAGTTCTCGATCTGCTCGTCGGCGCCGTCGTGACCCAGCATCGCCTTGATGAAGAACTGCGGGGGCGTGTTCTCGATCGCCTCCAGCGTCAGACCGTACTCCCGCGCCTTGTCGACCAATCCCTTCACATCCGCAGTTTCCCACCGCACCTCACCCGGCAGGCGCGGCGAGTTCATTTGAAGGGTCGTGACCCCGAGCTGCGCGGCGTAACGCAGGATCTCGTCGGTCATCTCGTTGAACTGGCCGATCCCGACCCGTATCGCGGTGGCTCCCATCAGATTTCTCCCATGTCGAACTCGTCCGGACGGGCGTTGGCATCCGGCTCCCATGTTTCACGTGGCGACATCGTATCCGGAATTCCTCGCGGACGAAATACCTGAGAATCGGTCGCCATGCGGGGTTGACAGCCGGTTCGGCGATGCGAGAATGCCGCCATTACCGCCAATCCACCGGGTCCCTTTACGTCCGGGAATCGCGTCACTTCACCGCGTGAAGCCGCGCATCCCACGCAAGTCAGTTGTTCGCGCAGGAGGCTTCACCATGTCCGATGCTGCTTCGCGAGTGTTTCGATCCACGCACACACGACGTCGGGTGATCGGCGGGATGGCTGCGGGGGCGGGTGTCAGCCTGCTTCCCGGCATTCTTGCCGCTCGTCGCGCCCCGGCCGTGATCCAGGGAAGCGCCAAGCTCACCTACTGGGGCGGCCTGATTTTCTCTGATGCCGCCAACCAGATGCTGACCGACACGATCAACCAGTGGGGTTCCGACAACGGCGTCGAAACCGAAGTGGTGATGATCAACCAGAACGAAACCCAGCAGAAGGTCAGCGCCGCGGTCGAGTCCGGCACCATGCCGAGCGCCCTCGATCTCGGGCTAGGCCTCGCCCAACTCTTGAGCACCACAGGCGAACTCCAGGACCTGACCGCCCTCTACGACAAGATCGGCGCTGCCCAGGGCGGGTGGTTCGAGTCGATCGATTCCGCCTGCGCCCCCGAGTTGCTCGGTGGCGCGCGCACCGGCGTCCCGTTCGGCTCCGGCGGCAACATCCTCTTCCGCCGGCTCGATGTGCTCGAGGAAGCCGGCCTGACCACCGCGCCCGCCACCTGGCAGGAACTCAGCGATCAGGCCGCTGCCGCCCAACAGACCGGCGTCTATGGCCTCGGCCTCGCGCTCTCGAACGTCGGCGATGGCAATCTCCAGCAATCCGTTCTTCAATCCTATGGTGGGCGGATTGCGGATGATGAGGGCATTGCCTGCACCATCAAGTCCGAAGAGACTCGCACCTATCTGGAGTGGGTCACCGCCGCCTGGGATGCCGGTCTCTTCCCTCCCGGCGCCACCACCTGGGACGGCGCCGGCGACAACACCGCCTATCTATCCGGCCAGGCGATCTTCATCGCCAACCCGGGGAGTGTCAGCATCGCGGCGCAGACCGACGACCCGGATTTGTACGAGGTCACCGGATACTCGGCGCTGCCGGCCGGTCCGGTCATGACGGTCGCCCCGATTGGCCCGAACCTGCGATCGATCCCGACCTCGACCGAAGACGTGGATACCGCCTCGGCGCTGATCGAGTTCCTCTCCCAGCCGGAATTCCTCGGTGAGTACTACAAGGTCGCCATCTACGGACCCGTGCTGAAGGCGCACCAGGACCTCGAAGCGTTCAGCATCCCGGTCCTGGCCGGCCAGCGGGACCTGGTGCTGAACGGCACCGCACCAGCCTATCCGGATGTCAACAACGCCGCCTTCGCCGACTTCGGCGCGAACTTCATCGTGCCGAAAATGATCCAGCGGATCGTGATCGACGGCAAGACCATCGATGAAGCGATGGACGAAGCGCAGCAGCAGGGCGAGGCGATCTACGCCAAGTACGCGTAAACCAGGCCGTCAACGCACGAGCGGGCATGGCTGCGAACCATGCCCGCTCGCAGCGCCGCTTCGCCGGCTCGGATTCGCCCTCACCCGGAGCAATCGATGTCCCTCGTGGCGAAACCAGCCCAAACAGCGCCCCGAAAACCGCCACGCCTGTCGCTGGCCCGGCGCCAGGCGATCACCGGCTACCTGCTCGTCGTACCCGCGCTCGTCCTGCTCCTGGGCCTGGTCGCGTATCCGTTCTTCTTCGCCATCGCCATTTCGTTCACCGACCGTCTCGTCGGGCAAGCCGGCACGTGGATCGGTCTCGATAATTTCCGTTACCTCGCCAAAAATCCCAGCTTCGTCAAGACCATCCAGAACACGATCATCATGGTCGTGGTTTCGGGGATCCTCAAACTCGTCATCGGACTCGCCCTGGCGATGCTCCTGAACCAGCAGGTGGCGGGGCGCGGTCTGATGCGGGCCCTGATCATGCTGCCGTGGGCGATGCCGGGGTTTGTGGCCTTCCTGGTCTGGAAGCTGCTCTACATGCCGATCGGCGGCGCCTTCAACCTGATCCTGACCAAAACCGGGATTCACCCGGAAATCATCGACTACCTCGGGCAGAAATCCACCGCGCTCCCAGCTGTGATCATCGCGACCACCTGGCGCGGGTTCCCATTCTGGGCAATCTCATTCCTGGCCGCATTGCAAGGTGTCCCCGATGAACTCTACGAGGCAGCGAAGGTCGACGGCGCCACCGCCTGGCAGCGATTCTGGGACATCACACTGCCAAGCATCCGGCCGGTCATCCTCGTCGTCGTGCTGATGTCGTCGATCTGGACCGCGAACAGCTTCGAGAACATCTGGATCATGACCCAGGGCGGCCCATCCGACGCCACCATGGTCTTCCCGGTGCTCGCCTACTTCGGGATGCAGACGCAACGTCTCGGTGAAGCCGCGGCCGTCTCCGTCGCGATGATTCCCGCATTGCTGATCCTGGTCTTTGTCGTCACCTGGCTCATCCAGAGGGAAGACTGATGCAGCCACCCGTGGCACCAACCACCATTCCGAACCCGTTCAGCCGCCAGCGTCGTAAGCGGACGAGGCGAAACCTGCTGACATTGATCTCGATCTACGTCCTGATGTTCGTGGTCGCGGTCATCGTCATCTTCCCGATTTACTGGATGTTCACGATTTCCCTCAAGCTGCCGAAGGAGATCTACCGCCTGCCTGCCCTCGTCCCGCAGGATCCGACCTGGGAGAACTACCGGATCCTGATCGAGGAAAAGGGATTCCTGACGAATATACGGAATAGCATCATCGTCGCCAGCAGCGTCACGGTCGTCTCGCTGCTGGTGTCATCCTTCGCGGCCTACAGCATCGTTCGGTTCCGTTACCGGTTTCGCGGACTCGTCGGCCGGATCATCCTGTTGACCTACCTGACGCCGGGGTCGCTGCTGTTCATCCCGCTCTCGATCATCGTCGCGCGGCTCCACATGGGGAACTCGCTGTGGGGGCTGATCGTGCTCTACATGACGTTTTCGATCCCGCTCAGCACCTGGCTGCTCTCCGGCTACTTCCGCAGCGTCCCGCCCGATCTCGAAGAGCAGGCCATGGTCGACGGCGCAACCCAACTCGGTGCGTTGTTCAGGATCCTGCTGCCGCTCTCGCTGCCGGGGCTGGCGGCGGTCGGCATCTTCACCTTCACCGCGGCCTGGAACGAACTGCTCTTCGCCCTGATCTTCATCACCTCGGAGGATCTGCGAACCGTCCCGCTCGGGCTGCAATACCTGATCACGGGCGATGTCCTGCTCTGGGGTCCGATCATGGCCGGAGCGGTACTGGCCGCCCTGCCGGTGATGGTCCTCTACTTCGTGGCGCAGCGGTTCATGGTCCAGGGCATGACGGCCGGCTCGGTCAAGGGGTAGCGAAACCCGGCCAGCTGTGGGGCAACCAACGCTGGCTGGACAATGCGTAACAGACGCGTTACGCTTCCTGCATGGACACATTCGAGGCAATCGCCGACCCCGTCCGCCGGCACATCCTGGAACTGCTCTGGCAACACCCGCGTCCTGCCGGGGAGATCGCGGCGCAATTCGGCATCAGCCGGCCCGCGATCAGCCGCCACCTGCGGTTGCTCCGGGAGGCGGGGCTGGTTGCCGTGACGGAATCCGGACGCGAGCGGGTGTACAGGATCGAACCGGCGGCGCTGGCGATAGTCGAGCGCTGGCTGAGGCAATTCCGCGAACCCTGGACAAGCCGCCTCGACGCGCTCGAAACCGAGGCGCACCGTACGCGCCGGGAACGCGAACGCCGGGAGGTGTCCACATCCATCTCGTCCGATCTGAAGCAGAAGAGGGAGCCAGCATGACCATCCCCGGCACCGGCACGGTCATCCGCACGGGAACTGGCCGCGAAATCGCGATCGAGCGGATCATCCGCGCTCCCATCGGCGATGTCTGGGCCAGCATCGTCGAGCCCGAGCGCATGAATCGCTGGATCGGCACGTGGAGCGGCGATCCGGGTGAAGGCAAGCGCGTCTCGTTCGTGATGACCGCGGAGGGAGCCACCGAGCCGGAGGATGTTCTGATCCATCGCTGCGATCCGCCACGATTGCTGGACGTGCAGTCGTTCCAGGGCGAGGGTTCGATGCGAATGCGCATTGAACTCGAAGAACGCGAAGGTGAAACGACCATACGCTTTTTCCAGGTCGTCACCGTCGACCACGATCCCGGCAATTACGGTCCCGGCTGGGAGTACTACTTCGACCGCCTGGTGGCCACGCACACAGGGGATCCTTTCGCCGCCTGGGATGACTACTACCCATCGCAGCAGGCGTACTGGCAGGAGCAGGACCGGATTTCGCAGGAGGGAGAATGACCTCCAGCGATATTGGCAAGGGGAAATGCGCGGACCGCTTGCCACGAACGGGCGGAGCAAGCTCCGCAGCCCGACCAGCCGAGCGCCCGCTGACCCAAGCTTTCCGGGATGCGCTCCAGACCAGGCCGACACATGAAGGCGCGCTGGACTCAATGCAGGGGCGTCCGAATGCGCCTGACTATCGCCGGCTGCTCCGCATGGCCTTCACGACTTTCACCTCGGGATCGTTCACGAACGCCGCGTACTCCGGCGACTCAACGCCGTAGAGAGCAACTCGCCCCTGCTCGTCGTGGTGAATCCCCCACCCATACCTCTTGACGAGATCGGAAGCGCGCAGGCACGCCTGGCCACGGTTGAAGAACTCCGAGCGGGCATCCTCGCGCTCGGCATCCGGGATCCCTTTCCTGTCCGCCCAAACCGTGAAGATCACGTCGTCCGAGGTGTAGGAGTACGGATTGCCGGAGATCATCCGCCAGGTGCGCGCGGCCACCGACGGATTGTCTGCCTTGTCTGGCGGCATCGTCCCGGATGCCGCTGACGAGTCGTCGGCGACAGCAATGAATGTCTGGTCGTAGTTGGTGGTGTGTTTGGACAAGCATCCTCTCCCAGGATACAAGACTTGATGGACTGCTCACCACGATGGCGATCGTTGCGGACAGATCCTGTCCGGTTGGGATCATCGACGGCGCAGGTTCCCGATGGCCGCGACAGCGGCGCTGAACGCCAGGAATCCCGCCGTAATCGCCACGACGTAGAGGGCGACCCCGGCCCATCCGCCGGCTTCCGCCGGATCCAGGAAATCGTACGGGTACCAATCCACGATCGGGCCACGAATCAGCGAGTAGACGCAAAAGCCGATCGGGTACAGCGGCCAGATCGCAGCCTGCCGCCAGGTGATCGTCGCATCCGGCGGATCGAGGATCCAGTCGATCAGCACGAACAATGGCACCCAGATGTGGAGGACATCACTCGCCCACTGTTCGTAGTAGCTGATGCCGTCGGGCGATGTCCGGGTGCCCTCAACGAGGAACCTGTAAACAACGAAGGTGGTGGCCGTGTAGGTCACCATTGCTCCGCGCACCAGGTCCCACCAGTGTCGGGCCTGGATATCTGCCACCAGGAACAGTCCGCCGATGACCAGGACGATGGCAACCAGCAGATTGCTCTGATAGGTGAACTCGCTCCAGAACATCACCGACGACTTGTATGGATCGTCCCTGGCGCCCTGGAACTGGGTCCAGATCGCAAACAGGATGACCCCGGCCACCGCGAGCCGGATCAGTCCGAAGAGTCGGGGAATCACGATTGGCCCCCGCCGCACGCGAGACTGGTCGTCCAAAGCCAATACGTTGCCGTAGCCTCGAACCAGTGCCCTCTGGCAGCCACTGCCCACATCCTCACTGACCAATTGCGTATGCATCTGAAACCATCATACCAGCGCATCGAACAGTGGGGGCATATTCCACTACCGTAGGATGAACATGCGTGAGGCGTTACCCGGACTGGATGCAAGATGGGGTTCCCAGCAATGAACCAGGTCGAGACCATTTCCACCGGTGGAGGACCAGCATTCCTCTTCGACCTCGACGGCCCGGCGCCGATCATCACCCGCGACCTGGTCCGCCACGCCCACAGCATCGGGCTGCGTTCTGGTGGATACGGGGGAGACGAACTGCGCGATGCGGGAGCATACCGCGTCTATGACGATCCCGCGGACATCCTCGCCCACCTCGACGAGGTCGGCTTCCGCAGCACCTGAACGTACCGTCGCGCAACAAACGGCATACGAGCAGTCTCATGATGGTCAGGCACCTGTAGCCGAAGGCCAGGGCGCGAAACGCCGCATGCCCTCCCGCCCCATTCCGAACCCGACGGGAAACTCGTTTCCCGTCGGGGCGACCCTCCGTGGTCGCCCGATGAGATAGACCCCGCTCGCATCTCCAGACCACATCCATCCACATGCGTTCACCCGGAGACGGCATCACTACGCCAGGAAGGAAGCCGGCTCGTAGAGCGCGGCGCGGATGGCGGCCCACAGGAGCCGGTATTGCTCCCACGGCGATTCCCCGCGAATCGCGACCGTGACCCCATTCAACCGCTCAACGCCCTGGCAACGAGCAGCCCGGTCGCACTGGACCATCGTCAGGAAATCGACCTCGATCACAGTCGGCGCCGCTGGACGATACAGCGGCGCCGCATCGGGGCGTCCAATCGCCCGCGTGGCGGCTTCGCGGATCTCGCTCACCGTCAGACTCGGATGCTGGCAGGTCGCGGAGTTGCGTCCCGACGCCGATTTCACCGCCACAGTCTCGATCCCGTCGCCCAGGAATGCCCTCGCCTCGACACAGGTCGTCGCGTCTCCCGTCACCATCACGGTTGGAATGCCAAGCGACGCCAGCACGAGGGCGTTCAGCCCTGTTTCGCCATGAGGCCGACCGTTGACCCGGATCTCGTGGACAACTGCCCCGGCGATCGTGTGCGGGTGAATCGCGTTGAGCGTCTTCGCCATCGCGTGGTATCCGACGAAGATGGCTGCGTCGAACTGCATCGAATCGGCGCCCTCGAGCTGGCAGTATGGCCGGGCATCGGCTGTGCCGGTGACAAGGGTGGCGGCAGGGTGCAGATCCTCGATCATCAGGTTGCGCATCGGGCCATGCCCATCGACGACCAGTACCTGATCCGCCCCGGCAGCCAACGCCCCCTCGATCGCGGCGTTGGCATCCGCAAGCATCAGCGCGCGGCCACGCGCATACTCGGGTTGTCCCGGCATCATCATGTCGGCATGAACGACACCAGATATTCCTTCGATATCCACCGAAACGAACACATTCATGCGGAGATCTCCATTGGCGTCGCGAACATCCTGGCCGCGATCGTAGCCCGATCCGCCGGTTCGGGAAACCCCTCGCGCAACGACCTCGCCGGACGCCCGGTCGACGCGGTCGCTCACGTTTGGTACGTTCGAACCAGTGACGCGGCTGCCATGCTGCATTCGCCCTTTCATGGAACAGGGACCCACCGTGACATTTCCCATTTCCGTCCTCGACCTCGCGACCGTGCCGGAGGGCGCCACACCGGGCGATGCCCTCCGGTCGACCCTCGCGCTCGCCCAGACGGTTGAACGCCTCGGCTTCGAACGATTCTGGGTGGCCGAGCACCACAACATGCCGGGTGTGGCCTCGTCAGCGACCTCGGTCCTGATCGGGTACCTGGCAGCGAACACGTCCACACTGCGAGTTGGATCCGGTGGCATCATGCTGCCGAACCACTCCCCGCTGGTAATCGCCGAGCAGTTCGGGACCCTGGAAGCGCTTTATCCTGGCCGGATCGACCTCGGCGTCGGGCGGGCGCCCGGCTCCGATGGGTACGCCGCCCGGGCACTCCGGCGCGACCCGCGTGCCGGTGACGACTTCCCACAGGATGTCCAGGAATTGCAGGTGCTGCTCGGCCCGAAACAGGAAGGCCAGGTCGTCATCGCCAATCCCGGCATGGACACCAACGTGCCGCTGTACATCCTCGGTTCATCCATGTTCGGTGCCCAGCTGGCGGCTCTCCTCGGACTCCCCTATGCCTTCGCCTCGCACTTCGCGCCAGACCACCTGATCGATGCCGTGGCCTGGTACCGGCAGCACTTCCAGCCATCCGGGCAATGCGCCGAGCCGTACGTGATCGCGGCCGCCAATGTCGTGGTCGCAGACACCGACGAGGAGGCACGGTTCCTGTTCTCGTCATCGATACGCCGGTTCGCAGAGTTCCGGCGGCCGGGAAACCCTGGCCTGATCAAGCCTCCCGTCGAGAATCTCGATGAGGTCGTCAGCACACTCGAACAGCAGCAGGCGGCGCACATGCTGCGCTACGCATCGGTCGGTTCGCCGGAGACAGTGAAGGCATCGCTCGCGTCATTCCGCGCACTGGCCCACGCCGATGAGGTGATGGTCGTCACCAATACCTTCGACAAGGCTGCCCAGATCCGCTCGTTCGAGTTGCTGGCGGCGGTGATGGACCTGCCTGGATAGTTGACCAAGGGGAGTCACCGCTCGCGGCGAGCTACGCTGATCGGTGACGAGCCGGGACGAGGGTGAGGATCTCGCCGTCAACCGTGCGCTCGAGGCGGCGGCTGATCGATCCAGCGATGCGGCCAGCCTGGACCTTGGCATGGTTCGCAATCGGCCCGGCGAACAGATCGTCGACGGTGCCTTCCCAAATGTCGAGCCAGTGCTGGAAATGCATCGGAGTCAACGGTTCCTGCCGGTGAATGTCGAGGTGTATGTTGAACGCATTCCGGCCGTACTTCCCGGCCTGGAACAGCACCGTCTCCCAGAAATCGCACATCACCGGCAGATGGGCCGCCAGATCCATGTGGGCGATATCGATGAAGATTGGACCAAGAACGGGATCGGCGAACGCCCGCGTGTAAAAGGCATCGACAAGGCGTCCAATGTCGTCCCGGTCGCGAATGTCGTGCAGCCCGATCGAATCGGTCACCCGGCAATCTCCCGGATCAACATGACACCTGTCACGACAAGCAGGACCACTTTCACAAGCTCGAGCCCAATGTACACGTAGTGCTGGTTCGACGCGGGCAGCGTTTCACCCTCGACGATGCGGGCAGCACGCCGGTCCATGACAGTGTGGATCATGAAGGTTTGGACGGCCACGATCGCGACCAGCGCGAGGTAGCAAGCCCAGATCCGGGACGGCGTTTCGTCTCGCGCCAGTGCAATCAGGCCCACCGCCGCCACAACGATCTCGCTCGCGTTCAACGCCTTGAAGACCAGCCGCCCGATCCCGAGACCAAGTTCGCGGGTAATCCCGGGAGCCCGAAACTTGAGAGGGGCCTCGATGAACGAAATTCCGAGGACCAGTCCGAGCCAGGCAAACACCAGCGCTACGGCAATCTCCATGACGAGTGAAGCCCTCTCCGAGTATGACCCAACCATGGCTACGATCAGGAATTCGACCGGAATCTACCAGTGTTCGGCGATACCAACGCCTGGCAGGTTGTCTGCGGCCATCAGCGCCTGCTGCTGATCGAACATCGCGAGTCGCTGGAACATGTTCACCCCCACGCGCGACGCCTGCACTTTGGCATGATTCGCGCGTGGACCAGCGAACAACGCGTCGATCGTGGTCTCCCAGGTATCCAGCCAGCGTTGCAGGTGGTGAACGTCGAGCGGTTCGAGCAGGTGAACCTTGATGTGAGCCGCCATCAGGCCACCCCGGTAGGCACCGGTCTGGAACAGGATGTTTTCCCAGAAGTCGGCGAAGGTCGGGATGTGTCGTGCAAGGTCCACCTTGGCGACATCGCGGAAGATCGGCCCCAGCACGGGATCATCGAACAAGGTGCCGTAGAACGCCGTCACCAGCCGCACGATATCGTCGCGGTCGCGGATGTCATGCAGGCTTTGGGAATCAGTCATGAAATGGATCAACCCAGTACAACGAGGATTCGCTCATGCGAGTGTAGGCCAATCGGTCGTCGCAGCGCCCCGTACATGCGGGTGGCAAGCGGTCGATCAACCGTCGTAGATCCTGCTCCGATGCCCGATGCCAACCACAACGATCACGAGTTGCGAGTCACGAAACTGGCAGATGAGCCGGTAGTCACCAACGCGATGGCGCCAGAGACCGGAACGGTCACCCGTCAGCCCCTTGCCACGCAATCGTGGATCTTCCAGCAACAGGAGATCGCGCAAGTACGCCCGAATCCTCCGTTGCGCTACGGTACCGAGTTTCTCAAACTGCCGTTCGGCGGAACGGTCGAACTCAATCGTCCAACCCAAGGCGCTTCCAGACTTCCTCGGCGGGTATGGTCGGATTGCCCTCAGCCAGTACGCGTTCGGCCAAGGCAATGTCCTCCAGATCCTCGAGCCATTCGGCCAGGGCATCGCCGGCCACTGCTTCCGGCGCGCGGTGCTCTTCCTGCGCAATTCGGGCCAACTGCTCGGCCAGATCGCGATCGAGAACGATGGTGATCTCGGTGGTTTCCTTCGTATCTGTCATGGGGCATCATCCTCCGATCCCAGTCACTGGCACCATCGTATCACCCGAGCCCTGAGCGTCGGCTGCCCGGACGCTTTGGTAAGATGACGCATTCATTCCGGATGGTCCCGAGCCGGAGACAGATTCCTGCCGGTCGTTCGTCACGCTGGAGCCTGCACCTTGACCCAGACACCCGAGATCGTCCCGATCACCGAGGCGGCATTCGATGTCGCCGCCAACTATCCCGACGAGCATGGCCGGTTCGGCCGGTTCGGCGGCACCTTCGCCCCCGAAACGTTGATGCCGGCGATCTCCGAACTCGTTTCGGCCTACGAGGAAGCGAAGAACGACCAGGCATTCCAGGCCGAGATCGACCGCCTCGCCCGCGAGTACGTTGGCCGCCCCACCCCGCTCTATGAAGCGAAGCGCTTCGCCGCCGAAGTCGGCGGCCAGGACGGCCCGCGAATTTTCCTGAAACGGGAAGACCTGGCCCACACCGGCGCGCACAAGATCAACAACGCGCTCGGACAGGCCCTCCTCGCGAAGCGCATGGGCAAACCACGAGTGATCGCGGAGACCGGCGCCGGACAACACGGCGTGGCGACTGCAACCGCCTGCGCACTGCTGGGTCTCAAGTGCGTCGTCTATATGGGCGAGGTCGATATCGCGCGCCAGTCGCTCAACGTCTTCCGCATGAAACTGCTCGGGGCCGACGTCGTTTCGGTCACCTCCGGGTCGAAGACGCTGAAGGATGCCATCAACGAGGCAATCCGCGATTGGGTAACCAACGTCGACGATACCTTCTACATCTTCGGCACGGTCGCCGGCATGCACCCCTACCCGATGATCGTTCGCGACTTCCAGTCGGTGATTGGGCGCGAGGCGCGGGCCCAGATCCTCGAGGAAACCGGCAGCCTTCCCGACGCGATCATGGCCTGCGTGGGAGGCGGCTCGAACGCAATGGGCCTGTTCCACGCCTTCCTCAAGGACACCGACGTCGAGATTGTTGGAGTCGAAGCCGGTGGCCACGGGCTCGACTCCGGGCACCACGCCGCGACTCTGGTCGCCGGTGAGGAGGGCGTGCTCCACGGTTCGTGGTCGTACGTCCTCATGGACGACAACGGGCAGATCATCGAAACCCACTCGATTTCTGCCGGACTCGATTACCCGGGTGTCGGACCCGAGCTCTCGTATCTCAAGTACTCGGGCCGCGCCCGCTTCGAAGCGATCACCGACGACGAGGCGCTGGAGGGGTTCAAGCTGCTCTGCCGAACCGAAGGCATCATCCCCGCCCTCGAGTCCAGCCACGCCATCGCGGCGGCCGCCCGATACGCCCCGAAACTCGGCCCCGGCAAGACCATGATCGTGAATCTCTCCGGCCGTGGAGACAAGGACATGCACACCGTTGCCAACGCCCTGGGAGTGACCCTGTGACCGAGACCATCGCACCGAGCAGGATTCAGGACACCTTCGCTCGCCTGAAGGCCGAGGGCAGGACTGCGCTCATGCCGTACCACTCGGCAGGGTTTCCGACCCTCGACGGGAGCAAGGCGATCATCCGTGCGCTTGTCGATGCCGGCGCCGACATGATCGAGATCGGCATCCCCTTCTCCGACCCGATCGCCGACGGACCGTCGGTTCAGGGCGCCAGCCAGATCGCCCTCGACAACGGCACCACCCCACGGGACTGCCTGCAACTCGTCCGCGATCTTCGCGCCGAAGGTGTCTCTGCGCCCTTGCTGCTGATGGGGTACTACAACCCTATCCTGAAATACGGCGTCGACCGCTTCGTGACCGACGCCGCCGAGGCTGGCGCCGATGGGTTCATCGTTCCCGACCTGCCCGCCGAAGAATCCGGTCCACTGCGGGACGCCTGCCGTGCCCACGGCCGCGATCTCATCTTTATGGTCGCGCCAACCAGCACCGACGCACGGCTGAAAGTGGCTGCGGAGAATGGAAGCGGATTCCTGTACTGTGTCTCGGTGACCGGGGTAACCGGCGCTCGGGATTCGATGTCGGCGTCACTGGGGGAGTACATCGGACGAATCCGTGCCACCACCGACCTGCCGCTGGCGATCGGGTTCGGTATCTCGAAGCCGGAGCATGTCCAGCAGGTTGGCGAGATCGCGGATGGCGCGATCGTCGGCGCCGCCCTGATCAACGCGCTGAACGAAGTTCCGAACGCCGAGATGCCCGCCCGGGGAGCCGCGTTCGTCCGCTACCTGCACGGCGAATGATGCCCACCTGCCGGTCGAGCGGACCCCGTGTGACCCGAAACCTCCAGGAACAGGCTCTGTGATCATGCAGGTACACCGCGCGCTCATTGGCCAGAGCATGATGATGCGGTTCCAGGGTCCCGTCTTCACGGAGGAGGCCAAAGCCGCCTTTCGCGAAATCCGGCCCGGCGGGATCATTTTCTTTGCCGACAACATTACCAGCCGGCAGCAGGTTCACGCCCTCACCCGTGAACTCCAGGCGGAGGCGCGATCGCTCGGGATGCCGCCGCTGCTGATAGCCGCCGATCAGGAAGCGGGGATCGTCAGCCGCCTCCCGGCCGACATGGTGACCCCGCCCGGTGCAATGGCGTTGACCGCCAACGGCCAGCCGGGCGACACCGAGCGGTGCGCCCGGATCACCGGCGTCCAGTTGCGCCAGGTTGGCATCAACACGAACTTCGCGCCAGTGGTCGACGTCAACAACAACCCGCGCAACCCGGTGATCCGCACCAGGTCGTATGGTGACACCGTCGAGAAAGTCGTCTCCGGCTCGCTGGCAACCATCCGTGGACTGGAGTCGGAGCGTGTCATTTCCTGCGTCAAGCACTTCCCCGGCCACGGAGACACCGGCGTCGACTCGCACCTGGGCCTGCCGGTCATCGATCACCCAATGGAACGCCTGCGCGAGATCGAGCTGGCGCCGTTCGCCGCCGCCATCGCCGCCGACGTTCCGGCCGTCATGACCACCCACATCCTGTTTCCGGCTCTCGACGAGCACCCTGCCACCCTGTCGCGAGCCATCCTGACCGGGGTGCTGCGCGAGGAAATGGGTTTTAACGGGGTCATATTTACCGACTCGCTGTCGATGGACGCCATCGATCAGCGTTATGGGCTCGCCGACGCGGCTATCCGTTGCAAGGCGGCGGGCGTCGATGTCCTGGAATCGAACGAGTCGCTGGACAAGCAACTGGTTCGATTTCGCGCCCTGGTCAATGCCGTCGAGAACGGAACCCTGCCGCAATCCGACTTCACGGCGACGTTGGAACGGCTCGAGGCGATTCGCGACCACTACGGACTTGCCGAACCGACGCCCGATCTGCCACCGGTCGATCCTGACCTTCGCAAGGACGCCGAGCGTATCGCCGAAGGCACGATCGCGGTGCTGGGCGGCGGCCCATTCACCCCGATTGGTCCGGATTCGCGCGGGCTGATCGTCGACTTCCAGCGCCTGCGTTCGAGCGAGGCGGAAGATCCATTCAACCGGGGTGGCATCATCCGCGAGGAGGCCCGGCGTCTGCTCCCTTCCACCCGCGTCGCCACGCTGAGCCACCAACCGCGTGGCGAAGAGGCCCGGTTCGCGATCGAGGCGGCCCGGCTCGTCACCACGCTGGTGGTGATGACGCGCGACGCCACCGATTTCCCGTACCAGGTCGAGATTGGGCGCCAGGCCATGGAGGCCGCTCCGTCAGCCACCCGGGTTATCCACGTCGCGCTGCGCGGACCGTACGATGCAGGCCTGTTCGGTGATGTCGACGACACGCTGCTGACGTTCGGCGATCCCGCCGTCACGCTCAAGGCGCTGGCCGGAATCCTGGCCGGCGCCAGCATCCCAACCGCGACGGTGCCTGTGTCATTGCCGATCAGCAGATAATGCCCATCTTCGCTTCCGGGCCGTGGCCGATCGGGTCGTCACCGATCCAGCGCGGATCGACCGGATCCGCGGCGAGCTGGTAGCGCGTGTCCGAGGAAAGCCGCAGTAAGTCAGCCGACTGGTTGTCCAGGCTGGCGTGGACCGTGTACATCGAGAACACCAGCAGGTCTCCCATGCGGTAGTCGGCGGTCAGCCAGCGGCCGCCCAGTTCGTTTCGCAACCCAACAGGATCGGCCGAGAGCTGGCCGAACCAGGTTTCGATATCCGGCACGCTGTAGATCGTCGCGCCGTCCCGGTTTTCACAATAGGTGTCGACATCGAGCTTGCTGTAGACGTCGCGGATGTGCGCGATCCTGTGCGAGTTCTCCAGCACGATCAGCCCGCCCAGCTGTCGGTCGATGTCGCCCAGCGGCGTCCAGGCGGTGTACAGGTTCATGGTGCCGCGATTCATGAACACACTGTCGCCGTGAGGTGGAGTTCCGAGCCCCGGCGACACCGCGCGCAGCCAGATGTAGTCGAAGTGGCGGACTTCACCGCCGAGAAACCCCACGAAGAACGACATCATCGAACCATCGAACAGCAGGCGCTTCAGGTTTGGCGACGACAGCGTCAGGTCGTGGCGGAACGTAATCCGCCGCTCCTGGGTCAGCAATCGCCCCTCCGGGAGCGGCGCGCCGGGAACGAGCGCACCTTCGGCGTCCAGCCGCGAAAGCAACTCTGCCCGCGAGGCTTCCACCTGTTCACGATCGAGCAGATCGCGGAAGAAGAGATAGCCGTCATCGGCCATGCGCTGCCGCAGGGCCGCGGCATCGGCGAGGATGGCGTTCGATTCACGCAGCTCGCCGAAAGCGTCCGGGCTCGAATCGAGCGTCCTTCCCTGTGACACGAGTTGCAGGGTATCCACCATGTCCAGTTCCTTCCGGCGGCAACGAGCATCTGGCGCTGTGTGCGCTCAGGCTATCGCATGCCGTCGCTCGTGGGAAGGCAGGGAACACTCCTCGAGATCAGGCGATCGAGCGCAGGATTTGATCGAGCGACGACGTACCGGCCGGCACGATGGCGACGGGCCGGTGGTGGTTGCGGACATCGCTCGGGGTCACACCGAAAGCCCGGCGGAACTCGCGGTTGAAGTGCGCTGGCGATACAAACCCGCAGGCAAGGGCGATCTCGGCGATCGAGCGATCATCACCATCGAGCAACAGCCGACGGACACGGCGCAGCCGACACCCAAGCATGTAGCGGTTCAGGCCACCATGCGGCTGGAACACGCGGTACACGACCGATCGGGACAGGCCGAACTCCTGGCAGATCCGGTACGCATCCAGATCGTGATCTTCGAGGTTGTCCTCGATATGGTGTTCGATGCGCCGCCGCAAGGGGCGATCGGCCGTGGAGCGGCCGGAAGCTGGCTGCTCCCGCCTGGTCTCAAACAGGCAACCGATCGCGATCGACAGCAAGCTCCGTTCAAGGTACGCGGCCATACCCGTGGACCAGGCGCTTTCCGTATCGAACAGGGTCATGGCCTGGTGTGCGAGGACGCTGGTCGCCGTGCTCCGGAAGATCGTTCCGTGGAGTTGCCAGGCATCCGGCACGTCGGCCTCGACCAGGTTGCGAGGCACGTAGAAGGTCGTGGTCCGGCCATCGGCTGCAACCGAGACATCTTCCTGGGCCATGTCGACGAATTGCAGGTCACCCGGCATCAGGATGGCATCAGTGTCGTTGACCCGCGTGATGCGGGTCCCGGTCAGCTGCATGAAGAAGCCGTATTGGTCGAGCCCATCGCGATGCACCCGGTTCAAGTCCCGATGCATGACCTGCGCGGTCGTTGACGCGGCCGACACAACGGTTTCCACCAGCCGCACAATGTGCAGCGACAAGGCAAAGCGATCGCGATCATCGTCGTTGATCTCGATTCGCAGGGTGGGTTGCGCCATTTCCTCCCACGCCTTGATGGCCGTGGCCGGGCGCATACCCCCCGAATCGAACACAACGGTTGGTCGAAGCATCTGGTCCATGGCCGGATTCCGATCTTGCCTGATCGACACGCAGCGCGATTCCACTGTCAGGATAGTGCATCGATGCGACAGGTGGTATTCCCAGGCGACAGGTCAGTCGAAGAACGCCGCATCCTCGCTGGCCAGGTAGTCCCGCGCCCGCTCCTTGAATGTCACGCCCAGACCAGGCCGGTCCGGCACCTCACACCTGCCACCAGCGATGACCGGCACCCCGTCCACGATTTCCGGCCACCACTCCGTGGCGGCGCTGGGTGCTTCGAAGGCGATGTAGTTGTCGGGCAGCGTGGCGCAGACCTGGACGAGGGCAGCGAGACCGATCAAACCGTCGGCGGTGCCGTGCGGGGCGATCAGGATGCCGTGCAGATCGGCATACTCCGCGATCCACTTCAGCTCTGCCAAACCACCAACATCGACCGGATCCGGACCGATGACATTCACCGCGTGGCCCTCGATCAGTTCCTTGAAGTTCTGGCGCAGGTAGATCTGCTCGCCGGTGTGGATCGGCGTCGACGATGCCCGCGTAAGTTCGCGGTAGACATCGGCGTTGACGAACGGGCTGTAGTCGCCGGTCAGCGTATCCTCCAGCCACATCAGGTGCAGGTGTTCGACCGCTTTCGCGAACCGGATCGCATCGGGCAGGGTCCATCCCGGGCCGCAGTCGAGGGCGATGCCGATGCCCGGGCCGACCGCGCCTTTCGCCGCCTCGACGCAATCGACCAGGTGCCGGAATCCGCGTTCGGTCAGGAGACCACGATGCGGGTACGAGTAGTGGTGGGCAGAATCGTTGACATCGCCATAGTGGAAGTTCGGGATCTGGCGCGGCATCTGCGAGTGAAACGCCACACCGAGCTTGATGATGTCGAATCCCTGGGGTTGCGAGGAGAGTTCGACCGCGTGCCGGGCGTAATCGTCCGGTTCGAAACCGGTCATCGGCGATCGGTACGCCCCGTTGTACGCCTTGACCTGATCGCGGACCTTGCCGCCGAGCAGCTTGTACACCGGGACGCCCGCCGCCTTGCCTGCGATATCCCACAGCGCGATCTCGATTGCGCTGACCACGGCTCCCCAGGGCTTGAACGCGCCTCGATGGCGGATGGTCTTCACCACGCGCTCGACATTGGTGGGATCGTGCCCGATGAGGAGCCCTTCGAGCTGGCGGATCGCCGGAACGAGGTACGTCTTCGTCCACTCGACCTGGCCGAAACCGTCGATCCCTTCGTCCGTGGTGATCCTGACGATCGGATGGCGGCCGATTTCGGCGCATCTGAGCCCGGTGATCTTCATGCGGATTTCCCCTGGTATCAGCGAACCACAGTCCACACTGGCGTCAGCAGGCGCAGGGCAGCCTAATCGAAGAAGTCGGCGTCTTCTGGCTGGAGGTACGCACGGGCAGCGTCGACCAGAAATTCGACACCCATTCCTGGACGATCCGGGACCTCGATCAGTCCGTCCACCACGGGCACGCCATCGAACCCTTCGGTGATGTCGTACCAGAACGGCTCGAACCTGGCCGGGTATTCGAAGGCAATGAAATTGTCCGGCAAGGTTGCTCCCACCTGGAGGTGCGCCGCCAGGCCGAAGATACCGTTGGCCGTGCCGTGCGGCGCCATCAGGATGCCGTGCAGGTCGGCGTACTCGGCGATCCACTTGAGTTCGGCGATGCCGCCGACATCGCACGGATCCGGCCCAATGACACTGACGGCGTGTCCCTCGATCAGCGACTTGTAGTTCTGGCGCAGGTAGATCTGCTCGCCGGTGTGGATCGGGGTCGAGGTCGCCCGCGTCACTTCCCGGTAGACATCGGCGTTGACGAACGGGCTGTAGTCGCCGGTGATCATGTCTTCGAGCCACATCAGGTGCAGGTGCTCGACCGACTTCGCGAACCTCAGCGCATCCGACTGGGTGTAGCCGGGACCACAATCAACCGCAAGACCGTAGTCGGGCCCAAGCTCTCCCTTGGCTGCCTCGATGCAGGAAACCAGGTGCTTCATGCCGTTCTCGGACATCATGCCGCGATTGGGGTAGGGATACGTCACGCCTGCCGCGTACGTCTCGCTCTTTCCGTACGGCTCACCATAGAAGAACCCGGGGAAATCGTTCACCATCGAGGAGTGGAACGAACTCGGCAACTTGAACATGGTGAATTTTTCGGGAAGCGCCTTCGCGATCCTCGCCCAGGAGACATAGTCATCCGGCGTATGCATGCCGCCCGGCTCATGGTAAAGCGTGCGGTACGTACGCACCTTGTCGCGAACCTTGCCACCGAGCAACTTGTAGACTGGGACGCCCGCCGCCTTGCCCGCGATGTCCCACAACGCCATCTCGACGGCACTGACGGCAGACCCCCACGGTTTGAACCCTCCCCGGTAACGGATGGTCTTCATCACCCGCTCAACATTGGTGGGGTCCTGTCCAACCAGGAATGGCTTGAGCTGGAGGGCAACATCCTTGAGGTATGGCTTTGGGGTCTCGATCTGGCCCCAGCCGGTGATGCCCTCGTCCGTCGTGATCCGGATCACCGGGCTGCTCGCGATCACCGCGCACTTCATGTCCGTTATCTTGACCACTGTTTACTCCACCCTGTGACCGCCAACGGCGGTATCGTTGATCGTGGTTCGCTGCGGCCGCATTGTATCCCGGCGACCGCCGGTGTCCATATCTCGCCCCACCGTCGTGTGGCGGCCCCGGACGCAATCTTTGCATTTTGGCAAAGGAACTTGCCTGGACGGGCGCCCCAGGCGCATTTCCACATTTCCTCCGAATCGCCCGAAGTGACGGGGATTTTGGGGACTCGATGAGATCCGCATTTACCCGGTGAGGACCTGCAATTCCTGGGGTTGCCGGTCCCTCGGCGCGGTTGGCCGCGGCCGGATGTTGACAGCGCCAGGCGAATCGCCGTGATCGAACGTGAGATCTGCCTACGGACGGATACGGGTGGGTCCCGTTCCGCAGCCCTGCCGGAAAGCGGAACAACATCCCGAGCTTCCTGGCAGCGGGTGTGCGGCATATTCTGCACATGGGACGAGGAAAGTCATGATCCGGCGAAGAAGATTCCTCGCATGCGATCGGAATGACCATTGCGGATGTGCGCCAGGTCGGAGTGACAAGTAAAAGTGCGGTGCAATCGGCACTGGTCCGGGTTCCTGGTGCTGGCATGTCGAATGGCATGCTAAGCAGGTGTGCCGCCGCGTCGATCGCCCAGATCGTCGGGAAGCGGTTGTCCCGAGACGACGGTATCGACCAGACGGGCGAGCGCCGCGTGGGCGACACCCATCGGACCAGGCCCGAAGCTGACGCGAGCCACGCCACAGGCGGCCAACTCCGGGACCGAAAGATCACCGGCACCGGCAAGGACCGCGACCGGGCCGGCAATACCCGCGACGATCTCGTTCAAGCGAGGACCGA
The DNA here is from genome assembly GCA_964610045.1 of uncultured Sphaerobacteraceae bacterium. Lineage (GTDB taxonomy): Bacteria > Chloroflexota > Chloroflexia > Thermomicrobiales > UBA6265 > JACCYX01. The sequence continues at coordinate 4,157 of CAZSUN010000036.1, read as the reverse complement.
TCGCGCCGAGCACGAAAATGCAGTCAGCACCGGCGTCGAGGTACGCACGCCCCCGCGCGACTGCCTCCTCGACCGTCCCGCCACCAGCAAGCGTGTCGGTTCGGGCGTTGATCACCATCGGGATTCCGGCATCAGTCCCTGCATCCCGGGCAGCTGCCACCCTGGCAGCCGCCGCATCGATCGAGAACCTCGCACCTTCGTCGCCACCGATGCTGTCCTCGATGTTGAGCCCTGCCGCGCCCGTTTCGATCAGCCGTGCGACATTGTTCCGAACCCCAGCCGGCGTGGCAGCGTATCCCTTCTCGAAATCGACTGTCACCGGCAGCGCGACCGCCTCGACAATGCGCCGGGATGTCGCCAGCACCAGATCGAGCGGGATCGCGCCGCCATCCGGGTAACCGTGGGCAGCGGCGATGCTCCAGCTGGCCGTCGCGATCGCCTGGGTCACCGGCGACGCGGCCACAACACGGGCGCTGGCGACATCCCAGACGTTCACCAGGACGAGCGGATCGCCCGGGTTATGGAGCCGGCGCAACCGCGTGGCGCGGAGTCCCTGTTCCTGCCGATGCACCGCTCACCGCCCTTCGGACATCAGTGAATCGTGCCCGAGACCATCGCCAGGCACCAGTTTCCATTACTATGGGGAATGATCGTGCCGCCAGCAACACCGGGAGCCTGCGGAACCGCACACCACTGCAACTCCCACGAGGAGGATCGCATGAGCCAGCAATCCGGCAATTCTCCGATCGACAGGGTCGTATCGTGGTTCAAGGGGCGCTTCGGCTCGACCGGGTCACCAGCACCTTTGACCGAGGATCAGGCTACCAGTCCCGTCGCCAACCCCAGCAGCGAGCGGGTCGACCAGATCAACGCGCAGCAGACCGAATCCGCGCGCGATCTCGTTCGCCCCCTGGAGGACGACACAACACCAACAGCCACCGCAACCGCCGAGGCGGCCCAGACACCCACGCCGAACCCAGTCCCGTCATCGACCCAAAAGCGGGTCGAAACGATCAACACCCAGTTGCAGGACACGGCGAGGAAACTGGTGCGCCCGCTCAACACGGCAGAGAGCGACGACCTGCCAGCCGACACCGGCAGCGCACCGGATCCGGCCAACGGCACGGGACAACCGACTGGCGCAAGTGGTGACGAATTCGGCGACGGTGGCTATACCTCCGAGCCGGTTGAGATTGGGGATGTCGAACGGGCGGCAGACGGTGACGGGACCGCGGCGGACGATACAGCCGCCATCCCTGACGCTGGCCCGGCAGCCCAGGAAGAAGCGCGGCTCGATACCGTGCCGGAGGGGACCTACGCGGCGACCGCTGGTGACATCGCCACGGCGGGTCCGTCGACCGAAGACGATCTCGGCCTGGCCGATGACGGCGACCTGAACGCCACCGAGTTGGGGGTATTGGAGAATGCCGAGGAAAGCCACCTCGCCCACGAAGAGGCGAAGGAACGCATCCGGTTCGGCACGAGGACGGGAGCGGACCTCTCGCGCACGGGACTCCACGCCGACATCCGTGGCGACGATGGACCAGGCAACGAGGCGATGACCGCAGGCGATGACTACTCCGCCAAGCGAGCGGCCGAGGTCCTTCCCGGCGCCAGCCGGGTCAGCACGTCGACCGCCGACATCGGCCACGAAATGGCGAGCGGCCAGGAAGTTGGCGATCTGGTTGGGGGTGAACCGAGTGCCACGCCACCTCCAGGAGTGGCCGTGGACGCCGAGCCGACCGACGAAGTGGCAACTGGCAACCACATCCCCCAGGAACCGCAGGCATAGGACCGCAATCGATCCGGACAGGGCAACGGAGGGATGGTCAAGGCCACTCCACCAGGCGCGAGGCGCGCCGCCACGCCAGGGCGACCGCTGGTTGCGATCAGAGGGCGGCGTGGTGCTCGCCAAACACGTCTCGCAGGGCGCCGGCCACCTGACCGAGCGTCGCACCCGCGAGCAGCGCTTCCTTCATGATGGGCAGCAGGTTCCCGGTTCCCCGCGCACTGCTGCGTACTCGCTCGCACCAGGCTTCGACACCAGCGCGATCCTGAGCGGCCTTCCAACTGGTGACGCGCCGGACCTGGGTATCGACCACCTCCGGATCGATTTTCAGGAGCTCGATGCGGGTCGATTCGGATTCCTGGTAGCTGTTGACCCCGACCACGATTTCATCGCCACTGGAGCGGGCGAGTTCGCGCCGGTAGGCATTTTCGCCGATCGCGTTTTGCATGTAGCCGTTCTCGATTGACGACACTGCACCACCCTGTTCGTCGATGCGGGCGATCCAGGCGGTGGCGTGGTCCACGAGCTGGCTCGTCAGGGACTCGACGAAATACGACCCGGCGAGCGGGTCGGCGGTTTCAGTCACGCCGGTTTCCTCGGCCAGGATTTGCTGGGTGCGGAGGGCGAGGGTCGCCGCGCCTTCAGTCGGAAGGGCCAGAGCTTCGTCGTACCCGTTCGTATGCAGGCTCTGGGTGCCACCGAGGACAGCGGCGAGCGCCTGATAGGCGACGCGAACCACGTTGTTGAGCGGTTGCTGAGCGGTCAGCGTGACACCGCCGGTTTGCGTGTGGAACCGCATCATCAGCGACTTCGGGTTGGTGGCGCCGAACCGGTCGCGCATGAGGGTGGCCCAGAGCGTGCGCGCGGCGCGGAACTTGGCGGCTTCCTCGAACAGATTGCTGTGCGACGCAAAGAAGAAGCTGATGCGCGGGGCGAACCGGTCGACATCGAGTCCGGCATCGACGGCCGCCTGCACGTAGGCGAGGCCGTTGGCAATGGTGAAGGCGATTTCCTGGGCGGCGGACGATCCGGCCTCGCGGATGTGATAGCCGGAGACTGAAATGGTGTTCCAGTTCGGCAGGTGTTCGGCGCAGTAGGCAAATGTGTCGGTGACCAGCCGCATCGAGGGGCGCGGCGGGAAGATGTAGGTTCCGCGCGCGACGTATTCCTTGAGGATGTCGTTCTGGATCGTGCCACCGAGCGTGGCGGATGCGGCGCCTTTTTCTTCGGCGACGATCTGATACATCAGGAGCAGGAGCGAAGCCGGGGCATTGATCGTCATCGAGGTGGTGATGGCGGCCTGGTCGATGCCGTCGAAGAGGCGGCGCATGTCGTCGAGGGTGCTGACCGCAACGCCAACGCGGCCGACCTCGCCGAAGGCGCGGGGATCGTCGGAATCGAGGCCGAGTTGGGTCGGCAGGTCGAAGGCGACGCTGAGACCGGTGGTGCCGCGATCGAGCAGGAGTTTGTAGCGCTGGTTGGACTCCTCGGCCGAGGCGAACCCGGCGTACTGGCGCATGGTCCAGGTACGCGAGCGGTACATGGTGGGATGAATGCCGCGCGTGAAGGGAAATTCGCCGGGATCGGGCACATTGTCGGGCGCGTCGATTTGACGATAAACCGGATCGATGACGATGCCGGAATCGGTTGAGTATTCGAAGTCAGCAGCTTTCACGGCGAATCACCTTCGGACAAGCGGGCGGGGCGCAACCACATGGCAGGTATTGTGCCAGTTTCGGGCGCGCCGATGTGCATCGGCAGGTGAATGCGTGGCGCTGTCGTTTCGTGGTGCGCGAACCGGAAGTGGAGGCGTGCGCAGGCATGAGGTTCGCGCGACACGACCCTGTCATGGTGCTACAGTGTGCAGATCGGTGAATGAATCAAGGCTTGGGTGGCCGAAGTGGTGGACCTACCGCCAGTAAATAGAGGTATCCGAGCCGGATTTGCGCCGTCGCGCCCTGTCTTCGGATGGGGCGAGGATTGAAACTCGTGTCTGTCGTGCATGTTCTCCGCGTGGGTTCGTCGCGCCCTGTCTTCGGATGGGGCGAGGATTGAAACACCGTCCGGCTTGCCCATCTCCTGGACGATCTCCGTCGCGCCCTGTCTTCAGATGGGGCGAGGATTGAAACTGTACGTCGTCTGCGGCATCGGCTCGATCGTCGTGACCGTCGCGCCCTGTCTTCGGATGGGGCGAGGATTGAAACATCGAGGTCAGCCGCCAGGGTCCCGTGCGCCGTCTGTCGCGCCCTGTCTTCGGATGGGGCGAGGATTGAAACAGGTCGTCCGTACAGGTCTCTCGGTAGCCCTCCGGTCGCGCCCTGTCTTCGGATGGGGCGAGGATCGACCCCTGTTCGGGTTTCAATCCTCG